>JBKJUH010000321.1:0-10786 GCA_046590075.1 Agitococcus sp. | reverse complement strand
TTTTTTAAGCTGAATAGTGTCTGCGGCTGTAACGGCTTCACTACGACAGCCATTAATGCCTTTGTCGCGGTAATCTGCTAGTTCTTTTTCTTTAGTGACGACTTCGGCTTCTTTAGTGGATATTTGTTTTTTTAAACCCGTGTCGGGATCATCTATCTCTTTGATGAGAGAAGCAATCAGTGCTTTGTCTTGGTCGGCTTCGGCTTTATTTTGTTCGAAGGTAAGCGTTAATTGTTTTTCTGAAAGAGAGTTTCGGAGCGTGCGTAAGCTGATATTAATCACCGTAATATCAGCCTCAATAGCGGTCTTTTTACTGTTTTTTTGACCAATATAACTTATTGCTTCACGAATTGAGCATTCAGTATCGTCAGCGGTTTTGTCGGCAGTGGTGTTAACTAAAACGGTATCTGCCCATGAAGTTGCACAAAGCGTTGATAGCATTAAACAAGTAATAAGGCGGCCCTGATAAGTAGGCATCGGAAGCGTCTCCTAAAGGCTTGTTGTTTTTTATTTTGGTGAAACATTCTAAAGCAAAATGAGCACGTTTTCTTGTGTGTTTGTGTTGCTATCAGCATGAGTTTTATTTGCCAAACGAATGTACCATGACTTACAGGCATTGCGCTAGTTTAGAGATCAGGACTTACGCATCGCACCGCGATTAGTGCGTTTTGTGAACATAAAGCAGCCTAAAGCGGCTGAAATGTGAACAAATAAGCAATAACCGCGTAAGTCCTAAGATGTTGCTTCGTTGTATGTTAGATGCTTTTAGGTTCTTTATGAATGTTTTGCATAATAGAGTCTAAGCGTTCGCCAAAATAGTTAGTGATAGCGAGTTCCATTGCTCGTGCCACTTCGGCATCAATGGCAACATCAGCAAGAGGGCGCATTTTCCAAATAATTTGAGCTAAATGAGCCGTTTGTTCACGAGAAGGAATAGTATTTTTGCCTGATGTATCTATTAATCGGGCTATGACTTCAACAAACATATAAGCAACACGATCCACATTGTCGCGTAAACCCGCAATAATAAGCAGCAGTTCTTTGAGTGGTAATCCGAGTGATACCAGCTCTTTGCCTACGTGTAACAGACGAGGGCTAGCAACACGAAAACGTGTACCATCACCAACAAACTCAATGATGCCGAGTTTGCAGGCTTGTAGAATTTCTTCTTGCGTCACATCTTTGCCAAAAAAAGATAATAGCTCTAAGGCTTCGTAATAACTGGGTGTTTCGTCCGACCACGGGCTAGTAATCGCCGATTCTAAACCCAATAACTGACTGACATCTTGGCCTTGTTCCCAAGCGGCAATCAATTCACCAATATTGGCAATGCTGTAACCACGAGCTAATAATTGGCCAATCATGCGTAAACGCGCTAAATGGGATTCGGTGTAAATACCACTACGACCACGGCGTTCAGGCGGCGGTAGAATGCCTCGATCCTGATAGGCGCGCACATTACGCACCGTCGCGCCAGCAACCCGAGCCAGCTCATCAATGGAGTATTCTGTATGATTTTGGGTGGAAGATGTTGGCTCAGTATCGTTCATCTTAAATGTGCATCTCTTTATTTCGCTAAGTGTGATTTACAGTGGTTCTGTTAACTGTTTGACAAAATTAAGTGTTAATTTTTTGCGTTGCTGCAAGGCGGCTTCTTCAATATAGCTGAGGTGTTTCAGTAATAGTCCCGTATAACTGGGGCCTTTATGCAGCAAATACTGAATGACTTCAGGCTCAAGATGCAGGTCGCGGCGGCTTAATGCGGCCAGTAGTATAGCATGACGGTCGCTTTCGTCGTTGCCATTAGGAATCTGAAAAAATACCGCTTTGCTCAATTGTGCGGTCAAGCTCGGTAGTTGTAAGCCCAACTCGGCAGGTGACGTACGTGCGGCTAATAAAATACGTGTTTGATTTTTTTTGGCACGACTGAGTAAATTAAATAAAGCGTGTTGCCATTCTTCATAGCCATTAATCACTTCAATGTCATCTAAAGCTATTAAGGTGAGGTTTTCAAAGCATTCTAGACAGTCAGGCGTTTCACTTTCGAGTAACTCGCGTAGTGATAATAAGACCGTGCTAAAGCCTTGTTGTGAATAAGCTTCACAGACAGCAGCCAATAAATGCGTCTTACCTGTGTTGGGCTCACCATAAATAAAGCAGTTTTTTGATGAACCATGCAGCAAATCATCAATAGCGGCAATAACGGCTGTCCAATTCGCACCTGCAAAATCACTTAAACGTGCGTCCAGTCGTGGGCCTAAATTAAGGATAAGCTGACTATTATGAGGGGTATTCATACGTTTTATGATTCAGTACGTTGATAAAATTCACTTTGACGATAACGTGTATGAGCATGATTGAGTAGCACTATAATAATTGCTGCCACAGGTAAAGCCAATAACATGCCGACAAAACCAAATAATTGACCTCCAGCCATCACCGAGAAAATAACACCCACAGGCGGTAAGCCGATTTTATCGCCAATCAAATACGGTTGTAATACCCAGCCTTCTAATATTTGGCCAATACCAAAGACAATCCAAACGCCTATGATGAGGTCAAAGCTCAGGCCACTTTGAAATAAGGCAGCAATGGTTGCGCTAATAATACCGACAATAAAACCAAAATAAGGAATAATGCTGGCTAATCCTGCCAATAAGCCAATAATAATGCCTAATTTTACACCAACAATTTGTAAGCCGACGGCATAGATAATACCCAGTAATAACATGACAATTAATTGGCCGCGTAAAAAGGCAGACAAAACATCATTGCATTCGAGGGTGAGTTGGCTGAATTTTGGCTCTATGTGGCGTGGCACTAACTGTCTAATATTATTAATTAATTTGTCCCAATCTAGCAGTAAATAAAATGTCACCACAGGAATTAACGATAACAAACCGATAATGCTCATGATATCCAAACTGGACTGAGCGACTTTTGTGAGGACATTGCCAGCAGCTTTGCCTGCTTCTTGCCAATACGACGTGAGCCATGTGCTGATTAAATCCATATCTAAACGGTCAATATCAACATGAAAGTGATTTTCTACCCAAGGGATGCCCTGACGATTAATCCATTTTAACAGCATGGGTAGGCGTGATTCTAAATAAATAAACTGTCGCCATAACACGGGAATTAATAAAACCAAGACAGCAGAAATACTAATAAATAAAAAGCTAAATACCGCAGTCACCGCAGTAACCCGTTTGAGCTTCCATTGTGTGAGACGATTGACTAAAGGATTACATAAATAAGCGAGTAATGCGCCCGCAAAAAAAGGCATTAAAATGGATTGTAGAGCATGAATTAACCAAATAACCACGCCAATACCTAACCAAACAGGCCAACGATTGATAAGGTTATTCATTGTTTTAATCCTAGCGGGTTATTATTGATAAATATGCAGTTAATAAAAATCACGCCATTGAAAGGCAATATAACGTTGTGCTAATTGCTGGCCAATCACTACCGATTCATCAAGACCCAAATTAACTGACGGTTGGGCGACTAATTGTGGAATCAATTTTAACTTTTCAGGAATGATGTTGTTGGTACTTTGACAAGCGAAAAAGCTATTTTGTCCTGCTACTTGTAAGGTTTGCACACTGGTACAGGCTATTTTTAAGGCGGTTTCTGCAGCTTTGAATTGATTGATGTTTCTAAGGCCCTTAATTTCAATCAGAATGTTTTTTTTCAGACTTGGCCATTGATAAGCCAGTGCCAAATTTTCAGACCAAATATGAGGCAGATATTTAATACTATCGGCTGGCACAGTACCCACATATCGTTGAGGTGGTGCAATTAATTGCCACGTATAATTGCCGTTGTGAATGCTTAGCACGACCAGCGCATCACTGCGTTGAGTCATTAACAGCTTGTATAATTCACCCGTTTTTGGCTGCGCTAAAATTTGTTGTAATGGGATTTTATCTGCTTCATTGAGTGTGGTGTTGATGAGCAGCCCACGACGATTGGCTGGCGCTTCAAGTGTTTTAGTGCTGGGGAAGGCTTCGATTTTATTGTCGATAGATTGTACTAACCAAATGCGTGCGCCAGCCCACGGCTTCATGCCTGTTTTTTGTAAGAGTTGGCCTAAGTCGGGGGCTTGGTTGTTGGTTAAAGCATGTTGGACGATGGGAGAGTTAAAAACGACACTAGTGCCTGTCAAGCCTAAAAAATCTTCACTCCAGCCATTAGCAAAGCAGGATAACGAAGTCGTGCAGGTGATGAGCATGACACTTAATGCGGGACTTACGCATTTCACCGAAATTAACGCGTTTTGCAAACTAAAAATCATTGAAAATGATTGCTTGGTTCGCAAATAAGCGATAACCGCGTCAGTCCTAAACAGCGTGCGTAAACGACAAAAGTCAGCCATTACATCCAATTCCTAAGAAAATCGCGCTAACCATACGCAAGTCTGGCGTTAATTTCTAGGCTTTATCGGCAGTAGTTAGTCAAAACCCTTTAGCATCGTCGCGTAAACGGCTAAAATGCGCGCCCATTACGCTTTATTTACCTTGGAAATCACCATGAGCAACACAAAACCTTCCTTAAGCTATAAAGATGCAGGCGTAGACATTGATGCAGGCGATCATTTAGTTGAACGTATCAAAAGTGTCGCCAAACGTACCAAGCGTCCTGAAGTGTTGGGTGGTTTAGGTGGTTTTGCCTCGTTGTGTGAAATTCCCGCAGGTTATAAACATCCCGTTTTAGTGTCAGGCACAGACGGTGTCGGTACAAAATTACGTTTAGCGTTGCAACTTAATCGCCATGAAAGCATTGGTATTGATTTGGTGGCGATGTGTGTCAACGATTTAGTGGTTTGTGGTGCTGAGCCATTATTCTTTTTAGATTATTACGCCACTGGCCATTTGTCAGTAGATACTGCGGCAACAGTGATTACAGGTATTGGTGAAGGTTGTCTGCAAGCAGGTTGTGCCTTTGTGGGTGGTGAAACAGCCGAAATGCCCGGTATGTACGAAGGTGAAGATTACGATTTGGCAGGCTTTTGCACGGGTGTCGTTGAAAAAGCAGATATTATTGACGGCTCAAAAGTCAGCGTCGGTGATGTGATTATTGGTATTGCTTCCAGCGGCGCACATTCAAATGGTTATTCTTTAGTGCGTAAAATTATTGAGGTTGCCCAAGCCGATTTACAACAACTGATTGATGGCCAAACCCTAGCCGATTTAGTGATGACACCAACGCGTATTTATATCAAACCAATCTTGTCGTTAATTAAAGCCTTGCCTGTTCATGCCATTGCTCATATTACAGGTGGCGGTTTGCCAGGTAATTTGCCGCGTGTCTTGCCAGCAGGTTGTGATGCCCGTGTCGATGAAAGCTCTTGGCAGTGGCCAATCTTGTTCCAATGGTTACAACAACAAGGCAATGTTGAGCGTTTTGAAATGTATCGTACCTTTAACTGTGGTGTCGGGATGGTTGTCGTTGTTCCTGCTGAGCAAGCAGACGCAGCTATTGCTCATTTACAAGCGAGTGGTGAACAAGCATGGCGTTTAGGCGAAATGATTCCATCAACGCATAACGAACCAACAGTGGTTTTTGCTTAAGTGATGAATATTGTTGTGTTAATTTCAGGCTCAGGCAGTAATTTACAAGCGATTATGGATGCCTGCCAGTCAGGCATGATTGCTGGTCGAGTAGTCGGCGTGTTGTCGAATAAGGCCGATGCCTATGGTCTGGTTCGCGCTCAACAAGCGGGTATTGCGACTGAGGTTATTTATCATAAAGACTTCGCTAACCGTGAAAGTTTTGATTTTGCCATGCAGCAACGTATTGATAAATGGCAGCCTGATGTTATTGTTTTAGCAGGTTTTATGCGTATTTTAACACCTGCTTTTGTCCAACATTTTGCAGCTAAGTTAATCAATATTCATCCTTCTTTATTGCCATTATACAAGGGTCTACATACGCATAGACGTGTGATGGCCAGTGGCGATAACAGGCATGGCTGCTCGGTGCATTTTGTCAATCATGAATTAGACGGTGGGGCAGTCATTGCTCAAGCTATCTTTGACGTATTGCCACAAGATAACGAACAAACGCTTACTCAAAGCGTGCATAAACACGAACATTTATTATATCCACAGGTGTTAAGCTGGCTTGCAAGTGGCCGTTTAAGCTTTCAGCAAGCTGTTCCTATGCTCGACGGCCAAGCGTTGAAGTGTCCTGTTCGACTGCTATTTTAATTATACCGACCCTAGTTTCATCCAAAGGTGCTTTATGAAAATCATCACATTATTTGTCGTATGTTTAGCATCATCCGTAAGTTATGCCTTCGATTTAGAACCGTATACCGCCACTTATCAATTTAATTTAAATGGCCAAATTTCAGGCACAGCTACACGCACGTTAAGTAAACAAGCCAATAATCATTATCGTTATCAATTTAATGCCACAGCAATGATTGCCAACGCCAACGAAGTCAGTGAATTTTTGTTTGATGGCAAAAAAGTTCAATCGGTACATTATGAAAACAGCAAGCAAATTTTCTTCAAAACCAAAAAAGCGACAGTGGATTTTGATTGGCTAAAAAAACAAGCCAATGCACAACGTAATGGCGAGTCCTTACAATATGCCTTAACAGAGCCATCAACCTTAGACCCGTTAAACTTAGAAATTCAAATTCGCCAAGATTTAAGCAATAAAAGTCTATTAAAAGGCAAGTACAGTTTAGGTGATGCCAAGGGTCTAAATCCTTTAGCGTTTGAGTTGCAAGGCACAGAAAAAATTACTACCCCTTATGGCGAAATTGAGGCGATCAAAGTCAGTCGAGTGCATCAAGCCAGTGACAGAAAAACCCAATTTTGGTTGGCAAAATCGTTAAATTACTTACCTGTCAAAGTGGTGCAGATAGACGATGGCGCAACGTACACCATCGAATTGCAAAGTTATCAACCAACAACGGCCATTGAACAGGCAAAAACTTCAACTACAACGCCCCATGTCCCCGAGGTAAGCTCTTTACCGCCTTCGAGCAAGCCAGAATAAGCCACGTTGCCAAGCCTAACTCAATAAAGGCTAACACTTGCTCTAAACCGTGAGCAAAAGTGTGCATGGTCGCAAAGCCCATATACACTAAAATCACTAAAGTTAAAGTCAGCAAACCATAGCTTTTTTTCAGCCAAATAGCAGGCGCAAATAACAGTAGAGGCAAGATTTGAATAGCCAACATAATGGCAATCGCGGATAAAGGTGCGTTTTCTGGTTTTAGCAATAAGGTGCTAATCATCAAAAACACTAAAAAAATTGAATAACTTAGACGTAAATGATAAAGCACGTTATTTTCTCGCAAATTGAACTAAACGTTTACCCAATGCTACACATAAGGCTTGTTCGTCGGCAGTGATGGTGCGTTTATTATCACTACCTGCCCAATGAGATGCGCCGTAGGGTGTGCCACCACTTTGAGTGTTATTTAAGGCCGCCTCACGATAAGGAATACCTAATAACACCATGCCCTGATGCAGTAACGGTAACATCATCGTTAATAAAGTGCTTTCTTGACCACCGTGTAAAGAGCCTGTAGAAGTAAAGACCGCCGCAGGTTTGTCGCATAACGCGCCGTTTAGCCATAATCCAGCCGTTCCATCTAAAAAATACTTCATGGGTGCGGCCATATTGCCAAAGCGCGTAGGGCTACCCAGAGCTAGGCCGCTACATTGTGCTAAATCGTCAAGGCTGCAATACAATTCGCCAACATCGGGAATGCTGGCTTCTGTGGCTTCACAAACGGTAGAAATAGCAGGCACAGTACGAATACGTGCAGTCATTCCTGCTGCTTCCACACCGCGTGCAATCAGTTTTGCTAATTGACGTGTGCTACCATGACGGCTGTAATACAACACTAAAATATAGGGTTCGGGCATTCGGTACTCTCAGAATTAAGTCGCTGTGAAAGTTTGTTTACAGTGTCCGTTCATGGTGATGCTGAGCTTGACGAAGCATCGAACCATCCTTCGACAGGCTCAGGACAAACGGAATAACTAGGTAGGCACTTGTGTTGTATATTGTACCCTAATTGGAATGATAACGATGAATTGGCGCACCCGTTGGCAACAAAGTAAATCCTTCACTCATTTTGTCTATCGTCGATTTTTAGCCGATGACTGTCGGGAAAATGCGGCATCTTTAACCTATACCACCTTATTTGCCGTTGTGCCGATGATGACGGTGTTGTTTTCCATTATTGCCTCCATTCCTTCGCTCAAACATATTAGTGTCGATATTCAAAACTTTATCTTTAGTCATTTTTTACCCGATACAGGCGTAAAAATTCAAAATTATCTCAGTGACTTTTCTACTCAAGCCAGTAATTTAACCATTGTTGGTGTGTTTATGTTGTTTGTCACTGCATTGATGATGTTGATAACTATCGAAACAGCCTTTAATAATATTTGGAAAGTCAAACAACCGCGTCATAGTGTTGTTGGTTTTTTACGGTATTGGGCGGTGTTAAGTTTAGGGCCATTTTTATTGGGGGCGGCTTTTGCTGTTTCTTCGTATTTAACCTCGTTAAAAGTATTAAATGATGCCGAAAGTCTGGTCAGTTCGGTCATTCCAGGTTTGCAAGTTGTGCCGATATTATTTACTGCGTTAGCCTTTAGTTTGTTGTATATCGCTGTACCTAATTGTCGTGTGCCCGTGAAAGCTGGATTTCAAGCAGGTTTTTTTACGGCCATGGTGTTAGAAATTGCCAAAAATATTTTCACTTTTTTTGTCAGTAATTTTTCGTCTTATCAATTAATTTATGGGGCCTTTGCCGCTTTTCCGTTGTTTTTATTATGGGTGTATTTGTCATGGGTGATTATTCTAATCGGAGTGGAAGTGTGCCGAGCGTTGACCTTATATAAAGAAGAAGATCAAAATAATCGTCATCCTGTGTTAGCGTTATTAGATGTGTTGCAATTGTTTTATCGTCGGCAATTAGAAGGCCAAACGGTCAGCGATATTGAAGCAATGCACATTTTAGGTAGGCACGAAGTAGAAACGTGGACAGTTTTTGTCGATATTTTAATGTTGCAGCGCATTGTCCAAAGAACCGAGTTGGGCACTTATGTTTTAGCGCGAAATTTAGAAAAAATAGATTTTTGGCAGTTTTATTCAACGCTACCGTGGCCATTACCACAACCCAAAGATTTTGAACGTTTACACAAAGATGATAACTGGGCGAGGGCATTAGAGCCGCACTTTTCGGTGATTCATGACTTTAGCCGCGAGCAATTACAATTGTCGTTAGCACAGATTTTAGCGGTGGATTAGAGTTATAATTCACGCCACTTAATAGGCAAGCCACAGCCAGCTTTAGGAGAGATGTATGACGATTATTAAACAAGATGATGTAATTCAAAGTGTTGCCGATGCGTTGCAATATATTTCTTATTATCACCCCTTAGATTTTATTCATGCCGTGAACGCGGCTTATGAAAAAGAAGAAAGCCAAGCTGCTAAAGATGCTATGGCGCAAATTTTGATTAACTCGCGGATGTGCGCAGAAGGCCATCGTCCTATTTGCCAAGATACAGGCATTGTCAATGTCTTTGTCAAAGTCGGTATGAATGTGCAATGGGACGCAACCCTGTCTTTAGATGACATGATTAACGAGGGCGTGCGTCGTGCCTATTTGAACCATGATAATGTCTTGCGTGCTTCTATCGTCAGCGACCCTGCGGGCAAACGTCAAAACACCAAAGACAATACGCCTGCCGTCATTCATTACGACATCGTCAAAGGGAATAAAGTTGATATTACTGTTGCGGCAAAAGGCGGTGGCTCAGAAAACAAATCCAAATTGGTGATGTTAAATCCATCAGATTCAATTGTTGATTGGGTATTAAAAACGCTACCAACAATGGGCGCAGGATGGTGTCCACCTGGTATGTTAGGGATTGGTATTGGTGGTACCGCCGAAAAAGCGATGTTGTTGGCGAAAGAGTCGCTAATGGATCCTGTTGATATGCAAGAACTAATCGCTCGTGGCGCACAAAATCGGGTCGAAGAGTTACGTTTAGAGTTGTACGAAAAAGTTAATGCCTTGGGTATTGGTGCACAAGGTTTAGGCGGTTTAACCACCGTGGTCGATATTAAAATTAAAGATTATCCCACCCATGCTGCTGGCTTGCCTGTGGCGATGATTCCTAACTGTGCGGCCACTCGGCACATCCATTTTGAATTAGATGGTTCAGGTGCGGCGGAGTTTACACCACCCAAATTAGAAGACTGGCCACAAGTGACATGGGATTCTAGTTCTGCTCGTCGGGTTAATTTAGACACCATCACCCATGAAGACGTGAAGGCATGGCAAACGGGCGAAACCTTATTATTGTCAGGCACGATGTACACAGGCCGTGATGCCGCCCATAAACGCATGGTCGAGATGATTGCCAAAGGCGAACCGTTGCCTGTGGACTTAAAAGGCAAGTTTATTTATTACGTCGGCCCTGTTGATCCTGTTGGCAACGAAGTCGTCGGTCCAGCAGGGCCAACCACAGCAACACGGATGGATAAATTCACCGAAACGGTATTAGGGGCGACGGGTTTATTTGGCATGATTGGCAAGGCGGAGCGTGGTCCAGCGGGACTTGATGCCATTAAAAATCATCAAGCTGCCTATTTAATGGCGGTTGGCGGTGCGGCTTATTTAGTCTCTAAAGCCATTCGTAAAGCCAAAGTTGTTGGCTTTGCTGATTTAGGTATGGAAGCGATTTACGAATTTGTTGTTGAGGACATGCCTGTTTCGGTGGCAGTGGATGTCTTAGGT
>JBKJUH010000345.1:0-4842 GCA_046590075.1 Agitococcus sp. | reverse complement strand
AACTTGACACTTGCAGTTAATATAAGTGCAGTGCAGTTTAGAGAAACAGATTTTGTAGAGATGGTAAAGGTACAAATAGAAAAGCATGAAATTAATGCATCAAATTTAAAGTTTGAATTAACTGAGAGCGTTGCATTAGAGAATCTTGAGTTTGTTGCTGCAAAAATGTTGAAATTGAAAGAAATCGGCATTAGCTTATCACTTGACGACTTCGGAACGGGCTATTCATCATTATCTTATCTCAAACAATTGCCATTTGATCAACTCAAAATTGACCGAAAATTTATTTCCGGTATTGCTGCGGATAGTAATGACGTAGTTATGTTAAAAACAATTATTGGACTAGCAAATAATTTTAATATGAATGTTATTGCGGAAGGGGTTGAAACAGATCAGCAATTAATCATTTTGAAACAACTTGGTTGTAATTTATACCAAGGGTATTATTTCAGCAAACCAATTCCGGTTAAAGAATTTGAAGATTTCCTAAGTTCTAATTATTCTTAGTATAAAATTTATAACATTTACGTGGGCTTGTCGAAATTAAAAAAGGGCTAAACTTTCACTAAACCGATTGAATAGAAACGCTTTATCGCTAACACTGATTTAACTTGATAATCACATATGTTACTAAGTTTAAAAAAGTTCTATCAACTATTCAATTGTGTGGAACGATAGATTAATTCTAAAGTCCATTCGTTAGAGTTTAAAAATGTAAATTAATTTATGATTTTAAATATAATTAATTTTATTCAAGCTTACAGAATTATGGTGGGATTGGTGGATGTTTTATTGTTATAATCCGCACCTGTATTAGATTGCTTTAAAACGGCTAGTGAAACAAAAAACGTACAAAAATCCGTACAAAAATCACATGCAAAATTATTAAGTCTAGTGCTGTATATGGATTGAAGGCGATATTCGAGTCTCTCCGTCGCACCAAGTTAGTAATAATCGTTATATTTCAATGTGTTGCATGACATCATTTTTTGCAGTGATCCGTTATGGTGATACGTCATGGCAGCAAAACTTCCTTCACACCTGATGCTCAGTCGTCATGGAATCTTCTACCTAAGAATTGAACGAAACGGCATAGAATCTCGACGTAGTTTACGCACACGTGACCCTGTGAAGGCTCGTGCAGCCGCATGGCGCTTTGGTGCTACAATTTACGATATGACAAAAAAAATTTCAGATGATATATTTTTCCCTAATACCGAAGCAGGTAGGGCAGAATATGAAGCGCTCATTTTAAAAATTAGAATAAATGAAATAGAGCGAGAACAAAAAAACCAGGAGATGAATGCTCGTATAGACGAGCAGTTGAAACAATTATTTCCAAATTCCATGCAGAATCACGTTCAGTCAAATCCTCCACCGTCTAATTCTATACCGACAATTACGATTAATGAGGCCTGTAAACGATACATGGACGCTCGTAAAGGGCAGATCACCCTAGGAACGGCACGTACATGGCAGTCATGTTTCAATAAGCTTATTGTCGCGTTTGGTAGTCGCAATTTAGATACGATCTCCATCAATGATATTTCTACTGAATTAGCTAAACTTGGCGATACTGCATCGCCAAGTACTATTAAGAAAGATGCGCAAACGTGGGCTTTGCTATGGACTTGGTTAGTTGATCATGAATATGCTACATTTAATCCAGTTAAAATGCCTACGTGGGGAAGGTCACAGCTTGTTAGACTTAATCAGGAGCGAGGACGTGAAAGATTGCGGTACAACGATTCAGATATTAAAGTTTTATTTTCAAAAGATCGTTTAAACAGTTTATTACGTCCTGAAGAAGTTTGGCTTCCTTTGATAGCATTATTTACAGGTGCACGTTTAGAAGCTTTATGCAGATTAAAACCATCTGACATTACAACTAGTACAATTCACTTTGATGCTGCTCATGATAAAACAGGAAAAGAAAGAATTATTCCGCTACATCCGCACTTAATATCCGCAGGATTAAATGATTATTCTCAAGAAGTTGCTACTCACTTTGGAACAGATAGTTATCTATTTCCCCACTTAAATGATGTGGGAGGGAGAAGGGGACATTATTTCTCTAAAATTTTTGGCGATCAACGTAAGACACTAGGGATTGATTCAGGTAAAGATTTTCACAGTTTTAGAGTAACACTGATTTCACACATGCAAGCAAATGGTTGTCCCGCGGATCTCAGGAGATTGTATGTAGGACATGAAACTGGAGAGCAGTTGGATGTTCATGAGCGTAATTACAGCAAAGCTAGCTTTACGTCCGAAAAGTTAGGCGAAATGATTTTTCCGTTCATAAAATTTGATTGGTCAGGTTGGATTTACAAAAAAGATACAGCCATTGTTTCAATAAAAAAATTAATGGAAAAGCAAAGAAGAAACAATTTACAAAGGCAACGTAAACTACAAAAGCTGTAACTTTGAAGCGCATTGAATGCTCGCTTCAGCTTTATGAGAAAAATTTCTTAGTATATTTCTGTTTTAGATAATCTTTGGCCATATTTCTTATAAAAATGTGTGCTTCATCAAGTGACATCTTTTCAGATTTATTTTCTTTTACTTGAACCTTGAAACCATGTCTTGAAGAGAGGCCAGACAAAGAATAATTATTTGCCACATTTGTAAAAGATGCTCGCACTTCTGGAGTTGCGGTCAATGTTATTGACTCATTCTTAGCAAATGTTTCTAACGTTTCCATTAGTTTATAATAAGTTTGCCATCCCTGATCCATTTCAAAATATTTTAATATAAGATAAACGTCTTCATTTGTTGTTGCCAAATCAACTAGCCATAATCGAGCATCTCTAGGGATAGCAGTTGTATTAACAAAACCAGATTTATTCAAAAGGCCAATAGTCTCCTCTTTAGGGAACCACTTAACTTCTCTTTCTTTATTCAACAATTTTTCTATTTCAATTTTTCTAAAATCAACCGAGTCCAAAATAGCTGCACCGTTAAATAGGCTAATTAGTTCATATCCTATTTGCCAAATCAACCTCAGATCTTCTTCACCATCACAAAAAGAAGAGGTCATCCGAAAGTCATCTACACTACAATCTAAATAATGGTTTAATGTCTCATAGACATAGAAATACATATTTACACTCTCATGACAAATATGCCTTAAACCCATCGGATTTCCCTTAAGTAAGAATTCCCATTCATTTTTTATTAAATTCATTCTCGAACTGACCTAAAGAGAAAACCCTAAATATTCTATGATTTATTTAAATTCAAATCTCAAAAGCAATACTTAGCATGCTTAAATCTTCATTTTTGTTGTATTAAGTGAGCATTTTTAACTAATAAAGGTATTTGAATATAATCTTCTGTATTTTTTGTCCATCTCAGAGCCGAGTAGCCTGCAATAAGGCGGTGACCGATCCAACGTGGATCTACGACAGGGTGCTGTTGGGGCTGGTTGGCGAGTAATAGACGCCCCATGAGATGAATCCAGCTTTCGGGAGTGATTAAGTATGTTCCGTAACCGTGAAAAGATCTTCCACTCTCAAACCATATCATTTTATTAACTAGTTCGTCTGGCAGCACATTTAATATTTTGCTGATTACACCAACTGCACGAGTTGCCAAATCAATCATTGGTATATGTTTGGTAATTCCATTTTTAAAATAAACCGTTGAGTGTAAAGCTAAGTTATTACCTGATGGAGTTTTATCACAAAGTTCAATTAGAAAGTCTTCTGTAATGGCTTTTGCACTAATTTTAAAAGTTGTTCGAGTATCTTCTATGGTATTTCTTTTATATGTGTAATGACTAAATTCGAAGTCAATATCATCTCCATATAGCTCTATTATCTCAAGAACTACTGAGAGAGGATGAAGCTTAAACTGCTCTGATTTATTTGCTAACATTGAAATTTTCTTAAGTTATTTTCTGCTAATTTGACGCATTTTATAGTGACTATTATGCGGCTATATAGCTCAGATAGTAACTATTTAATTCTTATTCCTTGCAGAATTTGGAATGTTTCTAATGCAAAGTCATCTGTCATACCTGAAATAAAATCAACAATAAGTTGAGAGCGTCTGAGTTTTTCTGAAACATTCGTTTTGTCAGAATACTTTTTAACGTAGGACTTTGGCAACCTTCTCAAAAGTCTTATTTCAAAATCAACATCCATGCCTTTTGTATCATTAGCAACTAATTTTTTAAACTCTTCTTCACTTAAGTCTAGAAGGGCACTAAAGTGATGAAGATGCGGCCATTTTAACGGCCAATATAGCCATCACTGAAAATGCAAGATCAATCCCGCAATTATTTAAGCTGTGTTCACAGATTAATGAAATAACATCGCAAGAAAACTTTTGGCGAAAGTTTAAAAAATTGGCATCAATGTCTGTGATTAATACCCCAAATGGCTTGAATTTAGTGGATGCAGTATTAAAGGGTGATGTTATCTATATTGTTGGCAGCTGTGGTCATGAACGAGTCATCATGTTGCAAAAAATGCTTCTTGTTCGATTGATGCAAATAATTAAAAAACGAGGTCACAAAAATCGCTCCATGTCTATTTGCGTTTTTTTGGATGAGTTTAAATATTTATTAAGTTCAACAGCATTAAGTGCACTTGGAATAGTACGTAGTTTTAATTCACATTTTATTTTAGCGCACCAGAGTCTAGGTGACTTGGCCGAATGCCCTGGAATTAGCCCAGAGAGTGCTTATGGTGCAGTGGTTGATAATACAAGTTTAAAAGTTTTATATCGTATCAATGATGCATTGCATGCAGAGAAAATGGCAAAACTTTCTGGTGAGAAGAGAACTTTTATCGCAAGTACATCAAAAAACCAGACGAATGTAAATTCTCATTCGTC
>JBKJUH010000170.1:0-2930 GCA_046590075.1 Agitococcus sp. | reverse complement strand
GGTGAATTTGGTTATTCTACGATTACGGTAGAACGTCCACTCCGCGACGAGCAAGGCAATATTGTGTTAAGCACCAAAGGAAAAAGCAAAGGCAAAGCCACGCCCGATGCCAGTTTGCGCGATACCGAAAATGTGCCATTAAGTGAAGATATTGACACGTACTTTAAGCGTGAAGTGTTGCCTCATGCGCCAGATGCGTGGATTGACCATGAGAAAACCAAAGTCGGTTATGAGATTCCGTTTAATCGTCATTTTTATGTGTTTGAGCCACCGCGTCCGTTGGCCGAGATTGATGCCGAGTTAAAACAAGTGACTGACCGTATTTTAACGATGATTGCGGGATTATCGGCATGAGTCGAATCTCCCCTAATCCCTCTTTGCCAAAGAGGGGGACTTTCTTTGTCTTGGCGTTAATTTTAGCCAACCAAAGAACGCTCCTCCCTTTTTTAAAGGGAGGCTGGGAGGGATTTTTGCTAAAAGTCTCACCACTGGTGCGACTATTTGATGGTTGTCGAATTGTGTCAGCAGTGCTGACACAATTGACTCAAGGACGTAAATACTTAGCTTGGGTGTTGTCTTTACTTTTATGCCTCACGCGCATAAGATTATCAACAACATACCCGCCATGCCTCTCTACGATGCACACTTTGGCGGGTTTTTTTTGCCTGAAATTTGTTATCTCTCACCCGTAATTACACAAGGACGAAACCCATGAATTCTTCGGAAATGAATCAACACACTATGCCCATTACCACACATACCGCTTTTAACGATGTGTTACACCTGATTGAATCTGCCAAGCAACGTGCTTATGTAGCGGTAAATACCACGTTAATTGAACTGTATTGGCAAGTTGGCGAA
This sequence comes from Agitococcus sp., assembly GCA_046590075.1. Classification (GTDB taxonomy): domain Bacteria; phylum Pseudomonadota; class Gammaproteobacteria; order Pseudomonadales; family Moraxellaceae; genus Agitococcus. The sequence goes on along the minus strand of JBKJUH010000170.1, from coordinate 2,069 downwards.
TTGATTAGCAAAAAAATAGCCTCTGCCGAATGGGGCGATGGTGTTGTGACTCAGCTTGCTAATTTTATTGCACAAACGCAGCCTAACTTACGCGGTTTTACGCGGTCTAATTTATTTAGAATGTGCCAATTTTATGATACTTATCAAGATGATATAAAAGTCGCGGCACTGCTGCGACAATTATCATGGACGCATCATTTAATTATTTTAGGGCAATGCAAACGGCCAGAAGAACGCGAATTTTATCTTAAAATGGCGACTCAAGAAAAATGGTCGAGCCGTGAGTTAGAACGCCAACTCAAAACCGCTTTGTTTGAGCGTGTGGTGTTGAGTCCCGTTAAAGCGTCGCCTGTGGTGTTACAACATCATGCCGATGCCTTAAATGTGTTTAAAGACGCCTATATGGTGGAGTTTTTGGCCTTGCCTGTTGGCCATTCGGAAGCGGATTTACATCAAGGTTTGTTGCTGAAATTACGCGATTTTTTGATTGAGTTGGGGCGTGATTTTTGTTTTGTGGGGTCGGAGTATCCTTTACAAGTTGGCGGTCGTGATTTTGCGTTAGACTTGTTGTTTTTTCATCGGGGCTTAAATTGTTTGGTGGCTATTGAGTTAAAAGTGGGACGTTTTGAGCCTGAGTATTTGGGTAAGCTCAATTTTTATTTAGAAGCTTTAGACCGTGATGTGCGTAAGGCGCACGAGCAACCTGCTATTGGCGTGTTGTTGTGTGCGAGTAAGGATGATGAGGTGGTGGAATACGCGCTCAATCGTTCGTTGTCGCCTGCGTTGATTGCAGAGTATGTGACGCAATTGCCCGATAAAAAGTTGCTGCAAGCGAAGTTACATGAGTTTTATTGCCAAAATATGCCACAAGGACAAACACTATGAGTTTTACACCGTATCCGCGTTATAAAGACAGTGGTGTTGAGTGGTTGGGGGAAGTGCCTGAGGGGTGGAGTTTACAGCCGTTCAAACTAAACATTGATTTTCAAGAAGGGCCAGGAATCATGGCTACAGACTTTCATGATTGCGGCATCCCTTTAATTAGAATATCAGGAATACAAAATAAACTTGTCTCACTTGATGGTTGTAATTTTTTAGACCCCACAAAAGTCTCAATACGCTGGAGTCATTTTAGGCTTGAATTGGGCGACTTGTTAATCAGTGGAAGTGCGAGTATGGGTGGAGTTACTGAAGTTGGCGTAGAAACTGTAGGTGCAATTGCATATACAGGCCTTATACGCCTAAAGCCTAGAACACCTATGATAACCAAAAACTATATAAAGCAAATAATAGACTCATCATACTTCATGAGACAGATTGACCTTTTGAAAGCTGGAGCAACTATCCAACATTTTGGACCAACACATTTAAGCCAAATACTAGTCTTGTTACCCCCAACTTATGAACAAACCACCATCGCCGCCTTTCTCGACTGCGAAACCGCCAAAATAGACAACCTTATTCACCAACAAAAAAAGCTGGTTGATTTACTTAAAGAAAAACGACAAGCCGTTATTTCTCATGCGGTGACTAAAGGACTTAACCCTAATGCACCTATGAAAGACAGTGGTGTTGAATGGTTGGGGGAAGTGCCTGTGGGGTGGGAGGTTATAGGTTTAACAAAATATCTAGAATCTCTTGTTGATTACCGTGGAAAAACACCAACAAAAACCGATGAGGGCATTCTGTTAATCACTGCACGAAATATTAAATCGGGGTGTATAGACTATGGCCTGTCAGAAGAGTTTATTGCAGAACAAGAATATGATGATGTTATGAGGCGCGGCGTACCCCAAATTGGCGATGTATTATTTACAACCGAAGCTCCCCTCGGCCAAGTTGCAAATTTAGACAGGACGCATATTGCGTTAGCACAACGGATAATTAAGTTTCGCGGCCAAGCCAGCATTCTAGACAATTATTATTTAAAATATTGGATTATGAGTGATTTTTGCCAATCTGACCTTCAACAACTTGCAACAGGCTCAACTGCTCTAGGTATAAAAGCATCCCCTTACCCACAATTATTTGACACTGTTCAATATTTGAGCGGCATGAACAAAGTCAGC
>JBKJUH010000340.1:0-8636 GCA_046590075.1 Agitococcus sp. | reverse complement strand
ATTCTGCTATTCAAACAGGGGCGAATATCGGTATGCAAACGCTTGACCAAGGCCTCAAAAACTTGGTGGCGAAAGGCATTATCTCCCCTGCGGCCGCCAAGTCTGCGGCTAAAATCCCTGAAAACTTCTAAGTCCGAGGTGTGTGATGGATTTTGATGATTTATTAAAATTGATGGTCGAAAAAGGCGGCTCCGATATGTTTATCACGGCGGGAGTTCCTCCTTCGGTGAAAATCAACGGCAAGATTGTGCCTATCACCAAAAACCCACTCAGTCCTGACGTCGTGCGGGAAGTGGTGATGAGCATCATGAGCGAAGACCAACGTCTAGAATTTCAACGCTCCAAGGAATGTAACTTTGCCATTTCGCAACGTGGCATTGGTCGTTTTCGTGTCAGTGCTTATTATCAACGTAACTTAGCCAGCATGGTGTTGCGGCGTATTGAAACCAATATTCCCAGTGTTGACGACTTAAAATTGCCTGAAATCATTAAAGATTTAGCGATGACTAAGCGTGGCATTATTATGTTTGTGGGCGCGACGGGTACAGGTAAGTCCACGTCATTAGCGTCGATGATTGGCCATCGTAATGCCAATAGTCGTGGCCATATTATTACTATCGAAGACCCGATTGAGTTTTTACATCAGCATCAAGGGTGTATTGTTAGCCAACGAGAAGTCGGTTTAGATACCGATAGCTTTGAAGTGGCTCTTAAAAACACCTTGCGCCAAGCACCTGACGTCATTTTGATTGGCGAGATTCGGACGCGTGAAGTCATGGACTTTGCCATTGCCTTTGCCGAAACAGGTCACTTAGTGTTAGCAACACTCCATGCTAACAATGCTAACCAAGCCTTAGACCGTATTATTCACTTCTTTCCTGCGGATAGACACAACCAGTTATTTATGGATTTATCCTTAAACTTACGCGGTATTGTTGCCCAACAGTTAATTCCTACCCCCGATGGCAAAGCACGTCGCGCCTGTATTGAAGTTTTGCTCAATACACCGTTAGTAAGCGACTTTATTCGTAAAGGTGAAGTGCACTCGATTAAAGAACTCATGAAAAAATCGCGCGACTTGGGCATGCAAACCTTTGACCAAGCCTTACTCGACTTGTATATAGGCGGTGAGATTACCTATGAAGATGCGTTAAAACACGCAGACTCGCCAAACGATTTACGCTTAATGATTAAACTCGGTAACAGCACCGATGCCCGCTTCTTAGACCAAGCAACACGCGGTTTGAGTATTCAAGGTTCGGAATAGTTTGAAGTGTAGGCTGATGGTTTGCACCAGCCAAAAGTTTGATTGCGCTTGCTTTTATCCTCACCCCAGCCCTCTCCCCCAACAGGGAGAGGGAGTTAAGCCGTCTATCTCTTATCACCACCCTGCTGAATCAATAACATCAACACATCCAATTCGCTGTCTGATGGTATAGGCGCAGCTAAAGTCAGTTGCTGACTCACTTGCTGAGTTAAACGCAAGTTTTTCAAATAACGACGACAATGCCGACATAATCCCAAATGCAGCTTGAATTGAAAGCGCTGCCAATCGCTCAATTCGTTAGCCAAATAGACATCTGCTTGCTCAAGCACTTCTCGACAATTTAACATGATTGACCTGCTTCATATTGGTTAATCACCGCCAACAACTTTAATCGTGCGCGATGGAGTAACACCCGAACATTGGCTTCGGTTGCCTGTAGGCTTTCGGCTATTTCTTTAAACTCTAAACCTGATTGATCGCGCAACAACCACACTAAACGTTGCGCCTCTGGTAAAGCTGTCATTGCTTTTTGCAAAATCGCCGCTAATTCTTGCCGCCCCAAAATATCTTCGGGTGTCTCCGCTTGCCAATGTGCCAAGGGATCGTGCCAGTGACCACTATCATCAAAACGCTCCGACAGCGGCACTCCTTCTGCCATCACTTCATCTAACGACAACGTTAAACGGGTTTTGTTATAACGATGACGTGTATATGCGGCATTAATAACAATACGCGTTAACCATGTTTTCAGTGATGACCGTCCCTCGAACGCAGGCAACGCCTTAAATGCTAATAACCACGCTTCTTGCACGGTGTCTTCTGCTGCGTCATCAACAATTGCGCGCGCGACACTAATTAATCGTCCATGATGCTCTTGCACAAATTGGCGACACGTTAACGGGTCTCTTTGTATGAGTTTTACAATACGTTGTTGTTCATCTAGCATGGCTGATGCCTTGGTGAAATTCACGCCATGATAAATTTTAACCTGTCCTAATGCTACTTAGATTGAATTAAACTACCTTTTGTTACAGAAGCAGAACTATTTACTTTGTAGCATGGCTTTAAGATCAGGAGGTACACGATGCGTAAGTCCTGAGATTCTTTTTTGCACAAAGCGTTTGCGGGTGTTTCGCAATCTCCATGACTCATGGATAACACACGCCATTTGACGAAACATCCTGTGCTGCAACGATTAAAGGTAAGGGTTATGTCGCGAGTTTTTGCATTTGTCTTATTGATGACGCTTGGTCAATGGGTACAAGCAGCAGATATAGAACTAACGATGCGTGCCGAAAAGCACAGCATCATCATCATCAATGGTGAAACCATTCACATGCGCCAGCCTGTCAAACGCATTAACGTCGGAGATGTGCTGACAATTGTCCTAAATTACAGCAATACAAGCGCAGATGAGGCGTTTAATATTCATATCGACAACCCTATTCCCGCAGGTACTCGTTTTGTTTTAGGCTCAGGTTTTGGTAAAAACAGCACTTTTTTAGTGTCTTATGATGGCGGTCAGACATATGTTGAAGATATTCACGCTAACAAAAACCCTGTAACCCATGTGCGTTGGTTGTTTGATAGCGTTGCTGCCAACGCCAAAGGTGAAGTCGGCTTTAAGCTCTTGATTGAACGCGCCAACCATGAGTTGTTTCGTTAATATCTACTTCTAAACCCCATTCACAATAAAAAAGAGGCCATCAATGGCCTCTTTTTATTACTATCCAAGCAAGCTATTTTTTAGCTTTTTTAGTGGGTTTTCTCGCCTTGGCTGGTGCTTTTACACCTTTAGTACGCGCTGCTGCTTTGGTTGACTTAGCCGCTTTCGATTTTCTGACTTCCTCCATCACCAAATCACCTGTTTGGTCATAGGACTGAATCGTCTCACCCACATAATCCATTTCAACTCGGCGGCTTAAGGCATGACCCATTAACTCATCTGCATCTGTTTTAAGTGAATCAAAGCCTTTACCACGTAAGTCAATCCGTGTTTTAGCAATACCTTTAGCAAGCAGATATTTTAACACCGATTGCGCCCGTCGCTCCGATAACGCTTGGTTATAGGCTTTGCTAGCGCGAGAGTCGGTATGACCTATCAAGCTAATCGTCATTTTTGGATAAGCTTGCAATATTTCAGTCACACGATCCAAAATCACTACCGCTTTTTCATTGATATTGGATTTATCTACGCCGAAGTGAACGTTACGCGGCACATTGACCAAAGCCATAGGTCCTATAGGTATTTCTGGCTGTTTTTTGGTCAAATCCAACATTTCTTGTACGGGTGGTGGCTCAACGGCAGCCACTATTGGACAGGGTTTTTCGGCAGGTTGTGGGCAGAAACAATTATCGGCTAATTTACGCGCTTGTTTGGCTAAGCGTTCGGCAGCGGCAAAATGCTCGCGCGCGTGTCGCCAACCTAATTCTTTGTTTTCGTGACCCGCCCATACCAAACGCACTTCCATTTCGGCAATGGGGGCGGCGGCACAAACAAATCCCCGATGTTGCTTCATCTCACCCGCAATAATCCATAAGTCTTCACGCAAACGCTGTGATTGGCTAATAATTGCGGTATCTAAGCTAATATTATTGTCTGCCTGCTCCATACGTTCAATTAAGTCTTGCGCTTGAAACAAGGCTTCATCAATCACTGATGTCCGATCATTTTCATAATATTCGTGCATGGCAAAGTCGAGCCATGACTGCGCCTTTACCAAGTAATAGTTATCCGCACCGATGCCATTACTGTTTAACTTGGCAATACGGTCTTGAGTGGCTTGTAAGAGGGTTAAATCCACATGGATTTTTTGATCAGTAATACGTTTGGCTTCTGGATTCAGCACTTCCGATTCAGCCGCACGAACGGTGCTGACTGCCATACAGAGTGCCATCAGTAAACTCAACGCCGTGCGTGAGTAGAGATTAGAGACTGCCATTTTTTGGCTCCAGTGTTTTATTAGTGGATGGTTTTTCGGCTCTAAATAAGTCTTCATCAAATTTGAACCGCATCCGTAAATACGCGCCATCAACCGTAAAATCACTTCCGACGACATCAGCATCTTCATAACTTAACCAGTTATAACCCACAGATAACCATAAGTTTGTTGTCACTAAATACCCTGTTTCAGCTCCTAACACAAAACGCTTACCACCTGCATCACCAGACAACCAACCACTTTGCACACTGGCCTCCCAACGCTCGGTTAAGTCGTGAATTGCGCGTAAGCCAACTAAGTAGGTGGACGATGTTGACTCCAAACCATCAAAGGTATCAGTGACCCATTTGGCCGCATATTGATTGGCAAATGTCCAACGACGCGTCGGATGATAATTAAGATGCGTCGAGAAAATATAAGCATCGCGGTCAATCAGATTGCTGGCATTACTTTTGTCTTGTTCTAATTTGTATTCAATCTTGGTTAAGGTATCCCAACGATTGGTGTCTACTTGGCGATACGCGGTACCCAATTGAAAACGTTCTTGTAAGCGATTGCCTGTTGTATGATTATCGGTCAGGTTGATGGTGTTTTTGGCCAACAATGTCCAGTCGCGGGACAGTTTATACGCCAAGCCTAAGGTGTTTAAAATACTGTCATTAGCATCTGCCCAACGTAAATCAATTTTGCCTGTTGCTTTCCACAGTGGATTGGTCAAATACTCTAGGCTTAAGCTCACCGCTGTCGCATCGCTGGCATCTGAGCCTTCTAAGGTAGTTACGCGCTCTAAATTGGTATTTAAGCGAACATCTTTGCTTAAATACCAACGATTACGTAAACCAACGGCGGCTTCTACATCTCTAGCGGTAATGGCATCACGCACACGGTATTCACTAAAGACACGACCATCTTGCATATAATCATCTTCAATACCGACGACGGTGGTATTACGCTGTTGTTGGTCATTTAAGCCAAAGTTACCCGACAAGCTCGAAGCAAACTCGTGGCGTGCATATAACTTGCCTTTTGCTCCCATCCGATAATCAGCACCTATGGCCATTAATTGACGATCGGTATTGTCAATATCCTGTTCATATTCTAAATAGCCACTTGAGCCTTCTAGTTGAGGAATCTGTATATTTAATTTGCCACGGGCTGTCATACCTTCGTATGGCGTAACGCCCAAGCTCGAATCTGTGGCTGGCAACTCTGTTTCATCGTAATAACGCGCACCCAGTTCCAAGGATAAATATTTATTGAGGGTACGGTTTATGCCAACTTTTACGCCTTGACGAACACCACCTTTGTCGGTGTTTTCGGTACGAATGGCTTCGGTGATAAACGTACCCCAGCTGTTTAAATCTACTTGAAGCTTAATACCACTTTCGGCACGACCACTGCTTAACGGTGAGGCAAGATTCTCAAAAGTGGCATCGCTTTCACCATAATAAATACGCATGGTTGACTTACCTTGACTATGCGTTAATTCAGCACGTGAGGCTTGCCCCATTGTTTTAGTATCACGGTCAGACTGCGCCATTTCTGCAATTAATGTTGTGTGACCACCGAAAGCAATTTTGGTATTAATGCTGGCTAAACTATAGGCATCATTAGGTACATCTTCTTTCACCACAGCTGCGCCAACACTGATTTTATCGGTTAACTTTTTCTCAGCTTGTGCGCCACCCACCCAATAATCTTCACCTGCCACATCTTGTACTTCTACCGTCACCCGAATCGAAAAGGGATTGAGGTTGGCATCTAAACTCGGCACAGGCGATTTGAAATAAATGCTAGACGATAACGGCTCAAACTCATAATCGGAAAAACGATTTTGTTGAACGGATGCAATAACCAAGCCCGTGTTGTTACGGTCACGTTTAATAATTTCGACTTTTTCACTGTTGACTAATAAACCATCCAAACCCGCCATTGCATACGGGCCTGAAATACCTAGCGCGGGAATTTCAAACACCACTTGTTTGGATTTAGTTTGTGCGGCAAAAGTGGTGGCACTAAAAGTATCGGTTTCGTAGTGGCCACGAACACCCGTCAACGAACGGTTATATTGTCCTAATGCTAAGGTTTCGCCTTCAATACGGGTGGTGTAATCACCAAACATGACATAAGAACGGCCTTTATCTAAACGCACATATAATTTACTGGTGGACTGAGCATCAAAACCTTTGACGGCAGAGTCACCATAAACGGGATAATAGTCGTCAGGACGAATATCGCGGAACAAACGTTGATTATTTTCTTTATCGGAGTCGTACGATAGTGTTAATAAGTATTGACCCTTTACTTTACCTTTTAAGAACATTGCCGCACGGCCAGTCGCATTTAGTTTGCCATTATTAGCACTGGCTAAACTGTTTAATTCATCTTCAAAGCCATCTTTGGCATTCGCTGCCGATACTTTGTTGCTATCAAAGTTTTTGAACGACACCATGCCTTCAATAATACCCGCCGCCACCATAGGCCGTAACTCAGGCACAAATCGCACTTTGGTTTCGGCTTTATAAATGCCGTTACTGACGCGCACCGAGGCTTCACCTGCTTCGGTGGGTGCGACTAATTTGACAGAAAACTCACCGCCTTCAACAAAAATCTGTACGCCTTTAGATTTTTCATCAAGGTCAAGGGCGCGGAAACGTCCCATATTGGTTTCCAGAGTAATGCCTGTACGCGAGGTGACTGGTACGCCTTGTTTATCGAGTAGTTTGACGTTGAGTAATACTTCATTCACACCATTGGCTTCGATATTTTTTTGGTCTGGCGTGATTTTTAGCTCAGTCAAACCATCTGGCGCAATCACGGTAATTACGCTAGTACCACGAACATTACCAAGGCCGTCAAACTGTTTTAAGGAGATACGGTTTTTACCCGCTTGCAAGTTAATACCAATATATTCTCGCGCTTCTAGTTGATTAACCCCTAAGGTCATTTTTGTACCAACGCTTTTATCGTCGAGCGCATCACCATTAAGTGTTATTTCAAAACGCGCACCTAATGCTCCTTTAAACAAAATACGCGTTTGTGCATAGGTCAGCACTTGCTGGTCTTTTAAATTCAAAATTTCCAGCTTATTGCTATCATCTTCACGCAAATAGCTTTCTAAGGAGCGATTATCCAAAGGATTAGCCACCCGAATAATGTCATCATCGGTTGATTTAGTGACTGTAGATGACAGCGTAGGTAATTGCGCTTTGCCGTGTAAGCCACACTCATTGCCTGAATTTAGCACACAACCACTGGCAGGCAACGAACGCACATCACTCGGATTATAAGTATCAAAGGTTAAATCGGCTTTTAATGCGCGCTCTAATTCACCACCTGCTTTATCGCCTTGATTACGACGATTATAAATTTCGGTCATTGCAGGGCCAGAGCAAGTAGCACTATCGGTGGTAATAGCAAAATCAGCACGATGTAACTCACCTGCTTTTAAATCGACAAACCGACTGGCAGGGTCGCCCGCATTACGCACATTTTGTTCAATTAACTCGACGTCGGCAGGCAAACTGGTACGGTCTAATTTCAGCATATGGGTTTTAGGACGTAAGCCATAAAAGTCGTATTTACCCTCGACATCGGTCATGACATAAGAGCCATCTTCCAAAATCAAACGCACCAATGGCACGCCTATTTCCTCACTATCTTGCACACCATTACGATTACAGTCGGTATAAACCTTACCTGTCACAAAAGCTTCGCTAGTAAAGACGCCAGGTAAAACAGTGACTTGAGCAATGGCTTCGTTAGAGAAAGTGCCACCGACAATATTTTCAATGGCTTTTGCACGATTGATACCATCACCACGCAACGCCCCTACACCTACTTGGGCGCGATAGGTAATTATTACCTCTTTGCTGGCCGTCACATCACCCACGGCAAAGGTCAATGTTGGTCCGCGACCACCTGTTGGCTCCTGAGCAATTTTATTGACTTTGGCACTGCCTAAGACATAACTAAAACCTTGAGGTAGTTTATCCACCAACAACACATCTGTTGCTTTGACATTACTTACAGAAGCATTACGGATATTAATGGTGTAATCAACAAACTCGCCCAACTCTACTGTTTTGCGTGTAGATGTCTTTTTGACAAACAGTATGGATGACAATATCGCAGGCGGATCCATAGGAATATCAAGTTCCACAGGGCCTTCGGTCGGTGTCACCTGAAAATTACCGCCATAAGAACCCGTCACATGAATAATTCGCGCAGGGAACTTGGTGTTTAAATCGGCCTTAGAAACAACACTGGGGTATTGATAGCTCGAAGGCGGCGTAATAATCAATTTATAGGTAGCAGGTACAACTAAAGGAAAACGAAAAGCCCCCGTCTCATCAGTCGTAATATTATCTTGGCAAGCACTATCTGCTAACGGATCTCGCGGTGGTGAACATTGACGATGCGCGTCG
>JBKJUH010000256.1:0-7171 GCA_046590075.1 Agitococcus sp. | reverse complement strand
CTTGAAGGTAAGTTAAGCGCGGCTTGATAACTATCATCAAGACAAGGATCAACGCAAACAACTGCCTTTATCCATCTTTAAAAAGATTTTTAAGACTTATGCCTGTCCGCTTCGAGCTGTTTTTATCTCGTCTAAGCTTTTTTGGCCTATAGGTCGTGTTTTTCATCCGCGAGACTTCCCTGTAAGTACCGTGTTAGAGGACTCCCCACACATGAGCACCACACAAGATATTATCAAACCGATGGATGTCATTCGCAAAGCGCCTGCTTTACTCAGAAAACTACCCAAGATGGTCTATGGTTTAGCTATTGGCTCCAGCACAAACCCCACCAAAGCAGGTGGGCTCGGATGGGCATTAGAAAAAGCCACCAAAGCCAACCCTTATGGCAGTGCCGTCCTCTACAAAGAAACACATTTAAATTACTTACAATTTAATCAATGGGCAAACCGTATCGCTCACTACTTTTTGGCTCAAGGCTTAAAAAAGGGTGATGTCGTTGCTGTATTTACCGAAAATCGCCCCGAATTATTAGCCATTGTTAGTGGTTTGGCTAAAATTGGTGTCACTTCTGCGTTATTAAACAGCTCACAAACGGGCAAAGTGTTGACGCATAGCATCAACCTCGTTAAACCGAAAATGGCGATTATTGGTGAAGAAGTCGTTGCTTCGTTTAACGACATTCGTGCTGATATTCACATTGCCAGCGGCAACATTTATTGGATGGCCGACTGTGACACACTCAAAGAAGTCGGTACCGCCCCCGAAGGTTTCCGTAACCTCGCTCAAGACTTACTAAACGCACCGAGCTACAACCCACCCACCACCAGCCAAGTGTATTACAGCGATGGTTTATTCTACATTTATACCTCTGGCACCACAGGCATGCCGAAAGCGGCCATTTTTAGTCATGGTCGTTGGATGAAAGCCTTTGGTGCTTTAGGCCCAGTGATGGACTTAAACCACAACGACATTATGTATGTCACCTTACCGTTTTATCATGCCACGGCGATGGTAGTGTGTTGGGGTTCGGTATTGGCAGGTGGTGCAGGTATTGCCATTCGTCGCAAATTCTCGGCGCGTGAGTTTTGGGATGATGTCCGTAAATTCAACGCCTCCAGCATTGGATATGTTGGCGAGTTATGCCGCTACTTAGCCGAAGTGCCTGCTAAACCTGAAGACCGCGCTCATCGTGTCACCAAAATGGTGGGTAACGGTATGCGCCCGAATATTTGGGGTGCATTTAAGCAACGCTTTGGTATTGATGAAGTCTACGAGTTATATGCTTCGTCCGAAGGCAATATCGGCTTTAGTAATATTTTCAACTTTGACAACACGGTCGGCTTTTCTCCCCTCCCCTACGCCATTGTTAAATACGACAAAGAAAACGAAGCACCTGTGCAGAATAAAGATGGCTTTTTAATGAAAGCTTCACGCGGCGAAGCAGGTTTATTGATTGGTAAAATCACCGACCGTACGCCGTTTGATGGCTATACCGACCCTGCCAAAAACGAATCTTGCATCATGCACAACGTTTTTGAAATTGGCGACCGTTATTTTAATACGGGCGATTTAGTGCGTGATATTGGCTTCCGTCATGCTCAATTTGTTGACCGTTTAGGGGATACTTTCCGCTGGAAAGGCGAAAATGTATCGACGACTGAAGTTGAAAACCTGATTTGTAGCATCCCTGAGATTGCCGAAGCAGTAGTTTACGGCGTCGAAATCCCTAACACCAATGGTCGTGCTGGTATGGCCGCTATTACCCCTCATGCCGACATGAGCATCGACTTTACCAAGCTGCTAACTGCCTTTAAGAAAGAAATGCCTGCCTATGCCATTCCTGTCTTTTTGCGTTTACAACAACTTATGGAAACAACGGGTACCTTTAAGTATCAAAAGAATAATCTGAAAAAGGAAAACTATGACCCCACATTGGCAAAAGAGCCATTGTATGTCTGGTTACCAAGTACCGATTATTATCAACCATTAACGGCTGAAATTTGGCAAAAAATCCAAGACAAAGCCTATCGCTTCTAAGTTTTGGTAAAACATGCACCTAGTATACTTATCCTACTAAGTGGTGATTTTTAAGAAAGCCTCTCGCCTAGAGAGGCTTTTTTAGGCATTATTGACGACTTTCTAAGCAGTTGATTACATTACACAGCGGTAACACTTGCAAATAATGTTAATTCTTGTATTATGTGCGGCCTCAGCGCAGTGAACCAATCACTTGCAAAGAGAGATGGGTCGATAGCTCAGCCGGTAGAGCAGTTGGCTTTTAACCAATTGGTCGTGGGTTCGAATCCCGCTCGACCCACCATCTAAAGTTTCAAAAAGCAACAAAAAGCTCCAAAAAGCCAATAAAAACCGATATTTAGCGGTTTTTATTGGCTCCATCAAATCCAAAGAGCTACAGTAGCATCCAACACTAGAATACAGTAACTTTCGCAGTAACCACCTACTGACCTGCGTTGTTACTGCAAATGACTTACTACAAAGAACTCCAAACGCATTTTATCACTTACTTTCTTTCAACGATGGCATGTCTTATCTTCAAGGCCATTAAGGCTGACGAACGACCTAAAAGTCATTCTCGCTCTCTAAAAACACCCATTCAGCAAACTCGCCTTATCCCATCATCGGCATCAGCCAACTTGTTTTCTTTGTTAACTTTTGTAACCGAAAACGATTATCTACAACTCACTGAAACCACAAAGAACATCAATACTATCCAAAGAGCTTCAAGAGCGCAGAAAACCGACATAAAACGCTGCAAGTCATTGTATTGTTTATTATTTGTATAATCCTATAATCCTTTGACACGTACGAAAAGAAGAACACTTTTCATACACAAACCTGTTTTGGAGTTTAAATCATGTCTTTATCAGACACCCAATGTCGCAATGCCAAGCCGAAAGAGCGCGACTACAGACTGAAGGATGAAAAAGGACTTACATTGCTCATCAAATCGACAGGCGGTAAATGGTGGCGTTTGGATTATACGTTTGTGGGTAAACGTAAAACTTTGTCTATGGGGACTTATCCTGATACATCACTCAAAATGGCACGCGAAAAACGCGACGAAACACGCCAAATGATCGCAAAAGGCATTGACCCTTCCGCCAATCGTAAAGCCGCGAAAGCAGTACAAACTGGGGACGTTCCTAATAGCTTTAAATTGATTACTCTTGAATGGCTAGCCAAAAAGAAATCCGAATGGGTGGAAGGCTATTACAGTAAGGTCGAAGCCCGTATGAAAAATGACATTCTTCCTTGGCTGGGTGATAAACCCATTACCGAAATCAAAGCTGTCGATATTCTGTCACCATTACGGCGCATTGAAGAGCGAGGTGCTATTGAAACCGCTAACCGAGCCAGAGAAGTGATTAGTCAGATTTTTCGCTATGCCATCGCTACTGGTCGGGCTGAGAGGAATCCAGCACCTGACCTTATCGGTGCGTTGGCTAGACCGCAAGAACGACATATGGCCGCCATTACTGAACCAGCTCAGGTTGGTAGCCTACTTCGGCAGATTGATGGTTACTCTGGCACATTTATCGTGCGCTGTGCGTTACAGTTAGCTCCACTTGTTTTTGTCCGACCAGGCGAACTTCGAAAAGCTCAATGGAAAGACATTAACCTTGATACGGCAGAATGGCGCTTTAAAGCCAGCAAAACGGGGCACGACCATCTTGTACCGCTGTCACGCCAGGCTGTGGAGATTCTGAAAACCATACACCCGCTGACTGGACATGGCCTCTACGTTTTTCCGAGCGCACGTGCCGATGAACGCCCCATGAGTGACAACGCCATTTTGTCCGCCTTTCGCAGGATGGGGGTTGATAAAGAGGAAATGTCAGGGCATGGCTTTCGAGCCATGGCCAGAACGCTTTTATCTGAAAAGTTGCGCTATCCAGATGCGATTATCGAACATCAATTGGCGCATCAAGTGCGTGACGTACATGGCAAAGCCTATAACCGTACGAGTTTTCTGGATGACCGCAAAATTATGATGCAAGACTGGGCTAACTATCTTGATAACTTAAAGATTGGGAAGGATGTTGCACCCATTCGGCAATCGGATGCTTATCGCATGCAATTTGAGCAATAAGTTCTAAGCGATTGTGTGAGCGGATTAAAAGGCAACGTTTTGTTTTGACCATTCTCCGCTCAACACTATTATCGTGTGATTCACTAACATTGCTAATTATATATTCCAATCATTTTCAGATATACATCATGCAACTGAGAGACTCTTTTTAATCATCGTTGAACCTGATTAACCATCATCACTCTCGTCTAAAACATCATGGCTATACCAATCATAAACGCTCTGGCCTAAACCAGTAGCGTTATTGGCGCTATGCCGTTTGTCTTTTATTCAGGAATTAACATCATGTCTATTTGCTGTCCACAATGTCGTTCTAAACGTGTTCGTCTTAAAAACCAAGGTCGTAAAGTGGCTAGTTCTGTTGGCTCTGTTGCGGGTGCGGCAGAATGCTCTATCAAAGCGATGCAAACGATTCGAGCCATTATTCCTATACAGCCTTCGGTGGGTTCGTTGGTATTACAGGGTTTTGTTGGTGCGGTTGCAGGCGGTTTGATAGGTGCAAAGCTAGGTGAATTTATTGATGATCATATCCTTGATAATTATCAGTGTTTACACTGTGGTTATTGTTTTAGTGAACATCGCGAATAATCAGCTCTTCATCTTATCCACCCCTTCTCACCCTATAATTTTATTATTTACTCGCTTTACTGGATTTGTTTCTTTCGCCGCTTTTCGTTAATTCATCTTAACGATAGTTTTATTTAACCGTCTGACATTTACTTGTCTAAATAGTTAATGCGTCTCATTTACATTGACTATACTCATTAAACACCCTTAGAGGAATTTTTATCATGGCTCATCTCGTCGAAACAATGGCTTATGTCAATGAAACCCCTTGGCATGGCATCGGTAATCAACTCACCGAAAATCAACCGCTCGAAGTTTGGGCACAACAAGCAGGCATGAATTGGACAATTGAAGAATCGCCTGTGCGTTTTATGACCGAAGGTCAAGGTCACAACTTAGGCTCTATTTTGGCCTTTCCCGAAAACAAGGTCTTATTCCGATCTGATACCCTTGCGCCCTTGTCGGTGGTCAGTAAACGCTATCAGGTGGTACAACCCAGTGAGATATTGGAGTTTTATCGCGATTTAACTGAAATCTCAGGATTCGAGTTAGAAACGGCTGGCGTTTTAAAAGGTGGTCGTAAGATTTGGGCGTTAGCTAAAACAGGTCAGTCAGGGGCATTGAAAGGTAATGACGTGACCAATGGCTATGTTTTATTGGCAACGGCATGTGATGGTACGTTGGCGACAACCGCACAATTTACCAGTATTCGAGTGGTATGCAATAACACCTTGGCGGTGGCTTTGGCCAATGGTACGGGTGCTGTCAAAGTACCCCACAGTACCAATTTTGATGCTCAAGCTGTTAAGAAGCAATTGGGTATTTCGGTTTCGACTTGGGATGACTTTATGTATCGCTTAAAAGCCTTAAGTGAACGTAAAGTCAAAACGGCCGAAGTGAATAAGTTTTATGCCCAAGTGTTTGGTGACGCAACGGTTAAAGGTAATGTGAGTTTACAGTCCTTTGAACGCACGATGGCGAAGACGAAAGACTTGTTTGAAGGGCAAGGCAGAGGAGCGGATTTATCGTCAGCTAAAGGCACGGCTTTTGGTTTACTCAATTCGGTGACAGAGTTTGTTGACCATGAGCGTCGGGCACGCAGTGTGGATCACCGTTTGGAGTCGGCTTGGTTTGGTCAAGGTGCGGCGATTAAGCAGAAAGCCTTAGAGCAGGCGTTGTTAATGGTGAATTAATTAACCCGCATCTTTGTGGTCGCTATGCCCTGTTTCCCTCATACGGAAACGGGGCTTTTTTATGCCCTCTTCACATTCACTAGGGAGTACCTCATGTCTGATTTAGATCATGACTCTGCTACGACAGTAGTGATGCGTCATCGTGATTTGTTACTCAACGTCTTAGCAAAATTAGCTATCAGCGAAGTGACCGTTCACTACGAAGCCAATGAAAATTCAGGTGACATTTCACACATGGTTGTTTTTCCTGAATCACAACAGTTGTCTCTCGATACAACGACGATGCTCTATCCCTGTTTAGCATTGGTCTGTGATAACGAAAATTATCGACAGTCGGAAAAAGTGAAAATCTTGCCACTCAGAGCGGCTTTACGAGATTTTGCTTTGATGTGGCTAAGTATCAAACACCCCGATTGGGTTCATGACGAAGGTTCTGAAGGCAAAGTGATTCTTGATACCGATGAACATCGGTGTGAGTTAATTCACATCCGATACCACATGGAACCTCGTCACCAGCCCCTTCGCAAACGTCCATTAGGCTAGTTCTATCGGATTGTCATGATGTTGACTGTTCATGTCAACCTTCACCTAAGCCAAGTTATTTTTATCAACAACACAACGGCATAACGCCCAACAGAGTTCATCGCTCAGTGGGGCTTTTTTATGTCTGTTTCTTCATTTATTGCCTTAGCCCTAAGGCAGGAGTTTTTTATGTTTGCATATAGTTCGGCCTCATTAGATGCCATTCACGCTAACCGTCAACCGTTATTAGCGGCATTGGCTGCACTGAATATTACCGAAGTCTCTATTCGCTACGAAGGGGGTGGTGATTCGGGTGATGTCATGGAGATATTGGTCAAGCCTGAAGAAAAGTTACCACTACTCGAAACTGAGCAAGTTCTTTTTAACACGGTACTGACTGAATATCGTGACGGTCATTCTCAATATCAATTGTCTGAAAGCTCGATGTCGATTGATGATGCTTTGCGTGATTTCACCTTAACGTGGGTTGATGCTCATCATGGTGGCTGGGAAAACAACGAAGGCGGCGATGGGACGATAACGATTCATGTCGCTGAAAGCCGTTTTCAATTGGCTCATTCGGAGTGTTATGTGGAGCGTAACGATTATGCCTACACTTTGTAATAACGCTGAGAAAGCCATCCATGTGTCATTAGGCGTTTATGGCCGTTTACCGCATCTTCAAGCGATTGAATTGGCCTTAGCTAATCCACCGTACGAACCGTTCCTAGGGGAGCTATCGACGACCAAACTGCAACTATGTCCACAAAATCGGGG
>JBKJUH010000254.1:0-3620 GCA_046590075.1 Agitococcus sp. | reverse complement strand
AGTACCATGCACTTGCGATAGCCGATGAGAACGCTAAAAAGCCGTTGAACTGATAAAAGGTCATATCGGGATGGGTGTTTGTCGGTGGCTGCAGAGTCAAGTCCGACAGGCTGCTAGATGACCAAAGAAAGAGAACCGTATTTGCAATGTGGGCGCAGTTTCCCCTCTTACTTGTTTTGAGTATATCCACAGTAGCGTACTGTAATAGGAAATTGACAAAAACCCCGTGAAGTTTTCTTATTTTTGTCATTACAAATGACTAAAAATTATGGTAAAGCTAAATAATCAACTATCAACAAACATGAGACTGTATGAACCGTGTATTAACCCTGCTGGAAGCCATTGGCGTATATCTCAAAACGCTATTGTTTGATATTAATTTTAACAACTACATCAGTCTGCAAATCATTCCTCTGTGTTATGTCACGGTGTTAGTGTCAACATTCCTTGCTTTAGCACTGTTCGTCATTCACGGTTTTATGGACACTATTTGGCTGGGCGTATTTTACCTTTGCCTATCGCCCATGCTATTTATATTATGGGTGTCTGCTTGCCGCATGGTGTTGGAGCTATTGACGGTCATTTTTAGAATTACCGTACAGCTCGATGAAGTGTCGGTGATGCGAGAGTCGATGAGTGAAGTCACCGCACTAACACGGCCATTAGCGCGTTTATTTCAACGTAAACCCGTTAGACCTGACAGAAGCTCTAGACAAGACACCCCTCCTCCGACTAATAATCGCCGCTAGTTTTAGAAGAGCATTTATTAATGAAATTATTCTCGCTTAACAGTTGTCATGTTCCCTCCGATTTAAGCAGTGTCACCCGTTATGACCCCAGCGCAGAGGTCAACCCTGAAAGTGTCGGCATGACCGTTAAGCAACGTGATGCCATTTGGCACGCAGCAGAACTGTTGTATAAAACGGGTAACTCCCCAGCGATTACGGTTTGCATTCGTCGGCAAGGGAAAATCATTCTTAATCGTGCGATTGGTCATGCGGTTGGCAATGGCCCCGAAGATACACCTGATACGCCCAAAATTTTAGCCACGCCTGATACGCGCATTTGTTTGTTTTCGGCATCAAAAGTTGTCACCGCGATGTTGGTGCATTTATTAGATGAAATGGGTGAAATTGACCTACTCGACCCGATTAGCCATTACATTCCTGAATACGGGGTTAATGGCAAAAAGAACGCGACGATTTATCATTTATTGGCTCATCGCGGTGGCGTGCCTAGCTTACCTAAAGATGCCGACCCGAGTTTATTATTCAATCCCCGTGCTGCCTTAGACTTACTGTATAAAGCCAAACCAATTGCGCCTAGTGGCCATCGTGCGGCTTATCATGCCTTAACTGCTGGTTATATTTTAGGTGAGATTATTCAACGGGTGACAGGCAAAGATGCACGTCAATTTATGGCGGAAAAAATCAGTAAACCAATGGGCATGGAAAGCTTTAACTTTGGCCTTGCGCCAGAATTTCGCGACAAGGTAGCCCTTAATTACAGTACAGGCTTAAAACCGACATTGTTAGTCGCTTCTTTTTTGAAAAATATTATTGGTGGCTCAATGGAAGATGCCGAGCGTTTTACCAATGATCCGCAGTTTATGGACACCATTTGCCCCGCAGGTAATATTTTTTCAACTGCCGAGCAAGCCAGTCGCTTTTTTCAAATGTTATTAAATGGTGGCACTTATGAGGGGGTGAAGATATTTGACCCCATGACCATTCGTCGTGCCACCATTGAAGTCGCGCGCCCCGAAATTGACAAAATGTTATTACTGCCCATGCGTTATGCGATGGGTCCTATGTTAGGGGCAAAACCTGTCGGTTTATATGGTTTTAATACCCAAAATGCCTTTGGCCATCTCGGTTACACCAGTATTTTTTGTTGGGCCGACACTGACCGCGATATTTCTGCTAGTGTACTTACCAGTGGTAAATTTTTAGTAGGGCCGGGTTTACCAGCCGTTATAAACTTAATATCTACGATTAGTCAGCAGTGCACGCGCGTTCACTCGTCTAATTTTCATCGTATTGGCTAAATTAATTGCTATACTGTTGTATATTAAATGTTGGAGAACGATATGAGCCAAACCGAAGACGCTCCCATCAACTGGTTGCCTGCCTTTATTTTAATTGCAACGCCTATTGCTGCAGTGACATTAATTCCTTGGTACGCGCTAAACCATGATTTTAGCACTGCCGCATGGGTATTAATGATTGGCTATATCTATGCCAATGGTTTGGGTATTACCGCAGGTTATCATCGTTTATGGGCGCACCGAGCTTACGAGGCTCATTGGTCTGTAGAAATATTGCTCATGTTGTTGGGTGGCGCGGCTATTCAAAACACTATCTTAAATTGGGCGTCGGGTCATCGTACTCACCATCGTTTTGTCGATGATGTCGATAAAGACCCTTATTCTGCCAAGCGTGGTTTTTGGTTTTCTCATATGGGTTGGATGTTGCGTAACTATCCTTCTAGTAATCCAGACTATTCAAACGCGCCTGATTTGCAAAAAAATAAGATTGTGATGTTTCAACATAATCATTACTTGGCGATTGTGCTGTTGATGAACATTGCCGTGCCTGTTATTTTTGGCTATTTGGTCGGTGATGTTTGGGGAACCGTGTTATTGATGGGCTTATTACGTTTAGTGATTAGCCATCACGTTACTTTCTTTATTAACTCCTTAGCCCACATGTGGGGTAAACAGCCGTACACCGACGAAAACAGCGCGCGTGATAACTTTTGGTTAGCATTATTAACCTATGGCGAGGGTTATCATAACTTTCATCATATCTTCCAATACGACTATCGTAATGGCGTAAAATGGTGGCAGTTTGACCCAACTAAATGGTTAATTTTAAGTTTGTCTTGGGTGGGTTTAACTAAAAACTTAAAACGTATTCCTAACTTTACCATTCGTAAAGCTGAGCTAATGATGCAATTTAAACGCGCACAGCAACACTTAGAGCAAAAAAGCTCGAAGTTGCCGAGTGTAGATGTTGAAGCAATGAAGCAACGCTTTGCCAAAGAATATGATGCCTTTGTTGCCACCATGAACGACTGGGGCAAGCTGAAAGAAGAATGGTATGCCGAGAAAAAGCAAACCATGATGCAAAAGTGGGAAGATGCAGCCTTCAAAACACGGTTTAATGAAATTGATTACCGTTTGAAGATGCAAAGCAAACGTCTACAGTTACTCATGCAACAAGTAATGATGCCGCAAGCAACTGCACTTTAAGTCTAACCTTACGCCTAAAAAAGAGCCGATTGATTGGCTCTTTTTTGTTGGTGATAAGCCGCTATGCAAAAATATTTTTGCATTCTCCTTGCGCACTGATGATTAGTTTATCAAACCATCAAAGTGCCTTTATTTTTACCGAGTATGTTGCCATGACCACCGTTATCATCGCCGAAAAGCCCTCTGTGGCTAATGAACTGGCGAAATATTTAGGTCATGCCCAACGTGCAGATGGTTATATTAACGTCGGTAATTATAAGGTGACATGGTGTTTTGGCCATTTATTAACACTGGCCGAACCGCATATCTATGACGAAAAATACAAAAAATGGCAAGCTAACGACTTACCTATTTTGCCAACCGACAT
>JBKJUH010000167.1:0-4451 GCA_046590075.1 Agitococcus sp. | reverse complement strand
CAACAAAGGCGGCGTTTAGTTTGATGGTGTTGAGCAGACTCTAAATGACCCACCTATCCGCCGACATTTTCTGCGCCGTCATCGACAACTTTGGTGATATAGGCGTGTGTTGGCGTTTAGCTAAACAATTACAACAACAATATGGCTTTACGATACGTTTATGGGTCGATGACTTGGCCAGCTTTGCCAAACTTGAGCCATCATTGCTAGTAAATATGCCCGCTCAAATATGCCAAAATATAGAAATCTGTTATTGGCCTAAAGAAAACTTCTCTACTCATATTCAGCCGTATGAAGTCGTCATTGAAGGCTTTGGCTGTCGCTTGCCTGAATCGTTTTTGCAGACAATGGCCGCGCAAGACATCAAGCCTACTTGGTTAAACTTAGAATATTTATCGGCAGAAACGTGGACTCTCGGTTGTCACGGTTTAGTGTCGCCTCACCCTTCCCTCCCCTTAAAACAAACTTTTTTCTTTCCTAGTTTTGATGAGCATGGTGGTGGTTTATTACTAGAAGCTAACTTATTAGCACAACGCGATGACTTTCAACAAAACGCGCTCGCTCAAACTGACTTTTGGCAGTCATTAGGTTGTACAGATGCGATAGTGGCGGATTATCGTTTGTCGTTATTTGCTTATGAAAATAAGGCTATTCCTGCATTGTTAACGGCACTTAGCCAACAACACCAACGCTGCTTTTTGGCTGTTCCTGAAGGTCGAGCGTTAGCCAATATCAATAGTTGGACAAAACAGACTTTAGACGTTGGCGATTGTTTTAGCGAGGGCGCATTAACCATTGCCGTGTTGCCCTTTTTAAGCCCAGAACAATATGACCGCTTATTATGGGCGTGTGATGTCAATCTAGTGCGAGGTGAAGATTCGTTTATTCGCGGACACTGGGCTGGTCGACCATTGTTATGGCATATCTATCATCAAGTGGAAAATATTCATCTTGAGAAGTTAGAAGCATGGCTCACCATCAGCCAACAATTTATCGGTGCAGATTGGCAAAACTTACAACGAGCATGGGTGAGTGAAAATACCGATGTCGCATTATGGGCAACTTTATTGCCTTTATTGGCAATGACGAGCGCAGAACATCGTCATTTTAGCGCATCTTTAGCCCAACACGACGACCTTTGCCATAAACTTGTCAGATTTTGTACAAAGCATGATGCAATTTAAGGGACTTTAGGTAAAATATCGTCTTTCAAATTTTATGATTGTGAACTCCGATGAAAACTGCTCAAGAACTCCGCGCTGGTAATGTCTTTATGGCTGGTTCAGAACCAACTGTCGTTATTAAAGCCGAATACAATAAATCTGGCCGTAACTCGGCTGTTGTGAAAATGAAATTGCGTAGCTTGTTAAACGGTTCGATGACGGAAACGGTTTACAAAGCTGACGAAAAATTTGAAGTCGTTATTCTCGACAAAAAAGCCGTCACTTACTCGTACTTTTCCGACCCGATGTTTGTGTTTATGGACGAAAACTTTGAACAATACGAAGTCGAAAAAGTAAATTTGGGTGACTCTGCTGCGTTTATTGAAGAAGGTATGGAAGAAGTCTGCGAAGCCGTGTTCTACAACGATAAAGCCATTTCGGTAGAATTGCCAAACACGATTATTCGTACCGTTGCTTACACCGAACCTGCGGCTAAAGGCGATACCTCGGGTAAAGTCATGAAAGTTGCTACTTTAGCTAACGGTTATGAATTGCAAGTAGCTGCGTTTATCGAAATCGGTGAGCGTATCGAAATTGATTCCCGTACAGGTGAATTCAAGTCTCGCGCTAAGGCTTAATGCTTAACTCGCGATAATAAAAAGGCATCTTTGGATGCCTTTTTTGTTGTTATCACTCTACCCTGTCCGTCTCGCCACTCATCCACAACACCATATTCAAATCGGCATAGCCAAAACGTCCACCTAATTCGGCGTGTAAGGCTTTAGTAGCTGTTTGTTTAGGCACAATACCTAACTTCTGACAGGCTAACAGCACTTCATCGACTTCATCGCTGGTCAAATACAACGAGTGCGCGAGAGTGATTTTTTTCGCTTGATACAACTTCAACAAATGACTACCAATCGTATCTACCGACAAGCCTCGTTGTTCGGCAATTTGTGCGCGATTTAAGCCTTTAGTGAGTAGCTTAAAAGTCGCATCAACGGTTTCCACTTTTTTCTTTTCGGGCGCAGGTTCGGTGTAGGGCAAATCTTCACCCATCGCCAAACTTCGCACTTCGGCTAAACGGGCTAAAAACGCTGCCCCATAACGTGCTAATTTTTGCTCGCCGACCCCACTAATGGCTAAAAATTGCTCTTGATTTTTCGGGTCACTCATGGCCATATCACGTAAGGTGGTATCACTAAAAATAATATACGGTGCGACACTTTGGGCGTGGGCGAGGGTTAAACGTAATACGCGCAAGGCATCAAAACGCCGTTGTACTGCTGGCGGTAAATCACTCACCACTTTCAGTTTTTGGTCTCTACGCGCAGCTTTCGGCTTGGGTGCCGCTTGTTCACGTAACTGTAAACGCTCGCCCGCTTTTAAGAAGAGGCGGCCTTTATCGCTACACGCTAAACCCCCATAACCATCGTCGTCGGGCAGCAAATAACCTAAGGCCACCAACTGCCGAAAAACATTGCGCCATGCTGAATCCGTTAACTCTGTGCCAACACCAAAGGTGGGCAGTTTATCGTGGCCAAACTGTTTGATTTTGTCGTTATCTGTGCCTAATAACACATCAGTTAAATGTGCGGCACCAAAACGATTACCTGTACGAATAGCCGCAGACAAGGCTTTTTGCGCAGCGATGGTGGCATCCCATGTTTGTGGTGATTGGCTGCAAATATCACAATGGCCACAA
The DNA here is from genome assembly GCA_046590075.1 of Agitococcus sp. Classification (GTDB taxonomy): domain Bacteria; phylum Pseudomonadota; class Gammaproteobacteria; order Pseudomonadales; family Moraxellaceae; genus Agitococcus. Next base: position 1,583 of record JBKJUH010000167.1, on the reverse strand, counting down.
GGTGTAGGGCGATTTTCACCAAAATAATGCAGTAATACTTGTCGCCGACACCTTGCTGTTTCGCAATAGGCTAATAGCGCATCTAACTTAGCAGACTCGACACGCTTGACTTCTGGTGGCGCTTCCGACTGTGCCAACATCCGTCGTACCGAAATTAAATCGGCTAAACCATAGGTCATCCATGCCGTTGACGGCAAACCATCACGCCCTGCCCGCCCTGTTTCTTGATAATAACCTTCAAGGGATTTGGGTAAATCAACATGGGCAACAAAACGCACATTCGGTTTGTCGATGCCCATACCAAAGGCAACGGTCGCACAAACAATGCGCCCTTCCTCTAGCAAAAACTCATCTTGGACACGCGCCCGTTCTGCTGAAGGTAAACCTGCATGATAGGCCAAGGCAGGAAAGTGTTTACTTTGTAAAAAAGTCGCTGTTTCTTCTACCCGTTTACGCGACAAACAATAGACAATTCCTGCCGAACCTTCGGGTTGTTGACGAATAAAATCTAACAACTGTTGGCGGCCATTATCTTTTTCGACAATATGATAATAAATATTCGGACGGTCAAAACTGGAAATAAAAACGGGAGTATTGGCGAGTTTAAGCACGGCAATAATATCGGTGCGCGTACGCTCATCCGCCGTTGCAGTTAATGCAACACGGGGAATATGAGGAAAACGCTCCGCTAAAATACCGAGTTTTTGATATTCAGGCCGAAAGTCATGCCCCCATTGGCTGACACAATGTGCTTCATCTATGGCAAATAAAGCAATGGGAACTTGAGATAATAAGTGCAGAAAACCATCAGTTAATAATCGTTCTGGCGCAACATACAATAAGTCTAACTGGCCATTTAATAAGGCTTGCTCAACGGCACGTTGCTCGGTGATAGGCAAGGAACTATTCAAAAAAGCCGATTTTACCCCCAGCTCGCGCAAGGTATCGACTTGGTCTTTCATCAAGGCGATTAAGGGCGAAACCACAATACCAACGCCGTCACGCAACAACGCAGGCAGTTGATAACACAGACTTTTACCGCCACCAGTCGGCATCAACACTAAGGCATTTTGGCCTTGAGCGACGGTAGTTATCACTTCTTGTTGCTGACCACGAAAATGATCATAACCAAAAATTCTTGACAATAATGCAAGAGAACGATCTTGAAAGTCGGTCATATTTACTTAATGTTATGTTGAATTTGGACAAACGCAGCAATGGCGTGGTTTAAGAACGTTTTCAACGCAAATTGAGATAGTGACTGTAAAAGTAAGTTATTTACAGTCGTGCGCCGTAGTTCACAGGCTTAGTATGCCATTATTCAGCGTGATAATGAGAGGCTTTTAACAGGCAAGATAAAGGAATTAACGCCAAATCACCAATTAAAAACCAAATCAGTAAAATTGTCCAAGTGACTTCTAGCATGATGACCTCGGCAGGGTTATTGTTATTATCTTCATAAACACTCACTAATCCATCAATTAGCGTTTAGTGATTTTTTGTAAGCTTTTGTCATGCTAGAGAGAAACATCATCAAAGAATTACGCACAGTTCACAGTCCAACAACAACATCTATGTTTTTG
>JBKJUH010000145.1:0-4752 GCA_046590075.1 Agitococcus sp. | reverse complement strand
GTCTAGGGCTTGATAATTAACGGGCTTGAGACAACAAAATGAACCTTTCTTTTTTGTGCCCGTAATAAAGACTTTCGTGCCATCGCCATAAATAAACTGACAACCAACAAGGGATTTATCTTGGTCATAGACGGGCAATAAAAGGGCTTTGCCTAATTGCTTTACCCCATGCGGATAAATGCCTTTGGACTCAAGATAAGCGTGTTTAAGGTCAACATCAGGACGGGCTTCACTCCACAAACGAACCGCTTTTTTAGCGGCTTCTGCTTGTCTTGCGAGTGTTTCAGCTTTGACTTGTGCGGCTAGTTCGGCCTGTTGTTTGCGCCATGCGTCACGCTCACTTGCGCTAAACTCGTTAGCTTGTTTACTGCACCAATTTTGAGTATCAACCTGTCCCCAAAATCCAAAAGAACCGCCTGATATATCGCCTTCATGGAATACATACCAACCTTTTTTCTTACGGCCAAAACGGTTTATTGCGCCATTGGTGCTAATGGTATCGGGTGGCTCAATGCTGTTGACTGACATGGCTTGCTTGAATAATTCAACGTGCTGATAACTACTCATTATTCGCCTCCGCAACATTATGACAGCCAATATCTGCACTTAACGCGGTGGCGGTAGAGCGGCAGTCTTGAGCCGTTTTAGCTTTATTTTCGCGGCTTTTAATGCGCTGCTGACTGGCAAGAAAAGCATCAAGATTGCGGTTTTTATCTATGAGTTGGCATATCAATAAACCATCACGGATTTTGCCTACACCTTTTTGATATGCGCTGTTGATGTTGGTACTCATTGCATACCTGCCACATAATCAGAATCTATAAATGATTGATGCAAGTAAGCATTAAGCCCATGATGCTTACACACGGATAAAAATCTTTGACGTTGGTTTTCTGAATTGGAAAAGCAGTTCGTTGACATGATCGCGGCAAAAATATTGCGGCAGATTATCGGTCTATTTAAGTTGGTCACAATTACACCACCTGTGCGTTGTTGGCGGCTTGTTTGGCCTCGGCGGTGTTGGCGTAGGTGTCGAACTGACTCAACCACTCCAGCACGTCTTCTTTGCGATAGCGAATAGACCTGCCCATTTTCAAAAATGGAATAGTAGGGCGGCCTAATAATGTGCCAGTGCTGCGGCTTTTGCGGTATGTTGCGGCTGCTATGCCAGTGAATAACGCGAGAGCATGGTCATCTAAAAGTGGAGTTAAAGGTGTTGGTGTTTCTGGTGTTGCTCGTTTACTTGAGTTTCTCATATAAGCCCCTATCGGCTGGTTGTTGTTGATAGGGGGTATTCTTATGATTAGGCGATTGCTATAGTGGAGTATTCCAAAATAATTAAGAGTTTTCCATTGAAATATAGTATTACCAATGCTTACAAAGGGAAGTTTTTTTAAACCTCTAGGATCTTTCTGCCTGCTTCATAGTAGTTTTCCAAACCTTTATCACCTATCTCTATGCCGAATTTAGTTGTTAGCTCACTGGCTATGGCTTCGCAATTTGACCTAGACTTTGATAGTGGGTGTCCTTTATTGAAATAAAGACAACAAAGGCCATAAACAACGGGCATGACTTTGTTTTTAGTCTGAGTGGGTAGTTCTTTGAATTCGTAGAGTCGTTTTTCTAATTCGGCGACTTTGGCTTTTAACATCTCATTTTCCGCAGTGAGCTTTTCAATATCAGGTACATCTTCAATCACTTCACAATTTGCGAGGTCAATAATGTTCAGTGGCAATGGAACAGTATTGGTTTTGCGTTGCCATTTAAGAAATTCGATTTTAGAGATAAGTGCTTTATTTGGCAGGGTTTGTTTAAGTTGGACAAGCGCATTTAATTTGCACTGCTTCTCTATAGGACTATCCCAAAGAGTTAATTTGTCATTGATAACGGCATCTGTAATAACAGGGATTATATGCCCATCGCGTGTATGCTCACAGCCATCTGCTAATGCCCACATTAAATCATGCACAAGTACATAGTCGTTTTCCCGCCATTGGCCATTAAGAAAGACTTGAATATTGGCTTTAACACGCTGTCTTCCTTCTTCTTTTTGATTCAATTTTTGCATACGCTCTTGGAAAAAACTCATCTCACGCCCCTTAAAACGCTATCCCCTAAAAATAAATAACCACACCAAAACGGTAAGGGACGCCGTTCTTTCGCTCCGTCGAGCTAGGTGTGGTTAATGCGGTTAAGCGGCTTGTTGGTTTTGCGCTTTTAATAATTCGAGTAGGTATTCAGGGGCTAAATCTGCACCATTCGCCCAAGTTACCGTCTTGCCAATGGGGTCAATAGTCGCTGTTGCAAACAAAGCAACATCACGCAAGGGGCTAAATACCTCACCTGTTAAGCGGTCGATTAAATTCACTTCGCCACCATCACCCGTATTGAAAGTCAGGTGTAAGCGGTAATTATCAAGATATTTAACTTGGGTAACATGGGTAAACATCGCTCTTACTCCAGTGGTGCTATTTTGTTTAATGGTTTATCTGCTTGGGCTAACTGCCAGTTTTCTAATAATTCGCTTTTATGCAGGTCTAGCCATTCAAGAACAAATCGTAACGCCCGTTTAGGAAAACGCCCCTCAACAATGCCGCCATCAATCATGACAATCACCTCATACTCACCATAATAAGCATGAAAATGTGGCGGAGAGTGGTCGCTCCAATACATATAAATGACAATCCCTAAAAACTGACTTATTGCAGGCATGATATAGGCTCTGTTTTATTTGAATGGATAATTGAATGATTGAATTTTTTGTTGTTCAAGTATGACTTTACGCGCCGCTTGGTAAGCGTGTTCTAAAACAAATGCACTAACACTAATACCCGATAAAGCGGCTGCTTGTTCTATTGTTCTTTTTACTTCGCTTGTGGTGCGTAAGCTAATACGTTCTGTAGCTAAATTAGGCATTGCTTACCTTTAAATGTACACCGATATAGCATACATTCTAGGCGTGTTTTAGATTGCCAACAAGGTGCTAATTTTCTCAGAAAGTACCGCCACCAACTTATCCTACTTGAGAGAGGGTCGGCTTTTTGAGTGGTGCATGACTGGGGAAGTCGTTAGTGATATTGGCAAATTCATTCGCCCATTTTCGAGCCATATTAGGCTGTAAGTGTCCGTAGTGTTTGATAGTGGTGTTGATGTCGGTATGCGCCATGAGCTTACTAACGGTTAATAAATCTGCTCCAGCCATCACCAATTGACTGGCAAAATTATGGCGCAATGAATAAAGGTCTAAGTTCTCTGGTAGCCCACACAATTTTTTAATATTTTTCCACGATGTTTGCATTGCTCCTTTATCCATACGCCCTGATTTACTTGTTTTAGATGGAAATACAAAACCATGTTTAGCTTTATTGTGTTGTATCCACCATACATTCAACACATTTAATGCGGCATCGGATAATTCAAAAGTACGCGGTTCGGGAATGTGATGTGCGGTTTTTTCGATAGTTTTACGAATAAAGCCAAAATCAAAGTTAATATGTTCCCAACGCAAGCCAAAAATATCACCCGAACGAAAGCCTGTGTAATACGCCAATAAAATAAAAGGCTTCACATGGTCAACATAATCTAAGTTGTCTATATCAAGTAGAGCAGGTTTGCCGTGTGCGCGACTACTGCGCCGTTGCCGCCTTTTTTCATCTTGGTAAGCATCGAGGCCAGTAAATAATAACTTCACTTCTTCAATGCTTAAATAGCGGCGTTCGCCACCCGATTGTCCTAACTCATCATCAGTCATGGCTGGTTTTTGTAGTGTTGTACCTTTGAGAGGATTTTTAGCAATCGCTTCATATTTAACGGCATGGTTTAGCAATCCATGTAATGCACCATAAGAACGTGTCACTGTCGCAAAGTGCAAGCCTTCTGCCATTTTCTTGCTTTGCCATACGAGTACATCGGCAGGTTTCAATTCCATCATCGGCTTATCCAGCCAATCTTCAAAGTGATTGTTCAAAATGGATAATGTCTGTTCACCTGACTTTCTGCTTGCTTGATACATTTTATACGCGCCAGCAAGATACGCTCGCATCGTTTGCTCTTTCAGTCGCAGGGCTTCTTGTTTTAGTTCGGCGCGTGCCTGTAATGGGTCATTGCCTGTATCCGCTTGATTGATGGTCGCCTTGGCTTCTTTCCGTGCTTGTTCGGGAGTCATAGCAGGATATTGACCAATAGTCACCTCACGGGAGCTACCATCCAGTGAGCGATACTTGACGCGCCAAGCTCCACGACCATCGGCCAAAGTAAGCAAATAGAATCCGCCTAGTTCGCTATCCCAAAGTCGCTGACGGGGTTCATTTTCACGAATAAACTTAGTGATAGAGGTGGCGGTGATTTTTTCTTTATTCATGGCAATTTTTCCGTGACAAAAAAGCGTGTCACCATAGTGTCACCATGAGGCGGCACTGAATAGCAACAATCAGCTGCAATAGTACAGGCTAAAAGTTAAGCTAAGTCAATGAAATATATTGTATTTATTGGTGATGGTTGTTGCTGGTTGTGGCTAGTCAAATACGCTAAAAACACCTTGACATGGTGGGGGTCGCTGGTTCGAGTCCAGTTACGTCTACCAAACAGTAGAATACGGCAGGCCGCCATAGGCCATAAACCCCAACAGTAGCAATACTTTGGGGTTTTTTATTGTCCACGGTAGGCTATTATGGGGGATGGTAAACCGCGATGCTTTGGGGGCATAATTGGGGGCAAGGAAAATGCCCCCTAAAAAATGCCCCCACATGGAGA
>JBKJUH010000363.1:0-7214 GCA_046590075.1 Agitococcus sp. | reverse complement strand
CGCCTTTTTGTTTTTTACCTTGGCCGTCAACGGCGACAAAATCAAAAGCTGGCATGGTTTAGCCCTCACGAGTGGCGCGAACCACTTCCTCTAAGGTCGTCACCCCTTTTAATACTTTACGAATACCATCGGCACGAATACTGGAACTCAAGGTACGGGCGTGTGCCTCTAACTCATGCTCACCTGCATGACTATGAATTAAGCGACGCATGGTGTCATCGACCATCACCAATTCATAAATACCTAAGCGGCCTCGATAACCACTAAAATTGCATTTTTCACAACCTTTGGGGCGATAAATAGTCGGGGCATAACTCGGTGTCACGCCCAACAAGGCACATTCTTCATCATCAGCAATCGCACCATGACGACAATGTACACACAATACACGTACCAAACGCTGCGCAACTACACCTAACAATGACGACGCTAATAAAAACGGTTCAATGCCCATATCTTGCAAACGCGTGACCGCACCAACGGCAGTATTGGTATGCAAAGTCGATAACACTAAATGTCCCGTTAATGATGCTTGCACCGCGATTTCTGCGGTTTCGGTATCACGAATTTCTCCCACCATCACCACGTCAGGATCTTGACGTAACATGGCGCGTAAACCACGGGCAAAGGTCATATCGACTTTGGTGTTGACTTGGGTTTGGCCAATGCCTTCAAGTTGATATTCAATGGGGTCTTCGACGGTTAAAATATTGCGTGATTGGTCGTTTAACTCCGACAACGCCGCATAAAGAGTTGTCGTTTTTCCCGAACCCGTTGGCCCTGTGACTAAAATAATGCCATGCGGTTTATGAATTAAATCGCGCAGACGTTTATGGTCTGTCGCTTGCAAACCCAAATGACCAATATCCAAACGCCCTGCTTGTTTGTCGAGCAAACGCATGACCACACGCTCGCCATGATTTGCAGGCAAGGTTGATACCCGCACATCCACTTCACGCCCTGCTAAACGCAAAGAAATGCGACCATCTTGGGGAATACGTTTCTCGGCAATATCTAATTTTGCCATGACTTTAATACGCGACACTAATAACGGCGCTAATTCCCGACGCGGCTGTACAATTTCTCTTAACACGCCATCAACACGCATGCGCACGGACAATTTTTTTTCAAACGCTTCAACATGGATATCTGAAGCATTCAAACGAATCGCTTCACTTAACAAGGCATTAATCAGACGAATAATCGGTGCGTCGTCTTCTTGCTCCATTAAATCTTCGGTTTCTGGTACGGACTCGGCCAAACTTTCTAAATCAGGATGATCCTCTAAACCTTCCACCGCCTGCTGAGACTCGCCACCATCACCTTGATACGCGCCAGCCAAACGCTGATTAAACAACTCAATCGACACCGTTTCATGGGTGGAAATTGCACCTAAAGCGCGTCTCACTTCCATTAAACTCGATAATTTGACATCTTCGCGCAATAATAATGCTTGTTGATGCGTATCAGACTGCATGACCAGTAACACACCATGTCGCTTCGCAAAACTGTAAGATAGTTGACCCTGACGGGACATGATTGGCTTCTCGTTGGTTTAGAAAGGGTTAAACTGCACCGAAAACAGGGGCATTATCGTTTTAATTAAGGTCATCGTCATCAAAAAATGGGCACAGTCGGTTATATGCACCCAGACGATATACAAAAATAGAGTCTAATAGATGACAAGATGGCTCTCAATGGTGAATATACAACTATTTTGTTCTTGGTATGAGGCTTAAACAGCACAAATAGCATTAGGACTTACGCAGTTATTGCTTATTTGCTCACATTTCAGCCGCTTTAGGCGGCCCTATGTTCACAAAACGCGCTAATCGCAGTGCGATGCGTAAGTCCTGAGCATAAAAACGTTTGGAGAGTACACAAAATGACAACACAAGTTTGGTGGGGCGAACATTTGTTTGAGTTAGAACAATCGCGCTGTTGGCATTTAGCAGGACTGGATTTACAAATCAAGCGTAGCCATCAAGAATGGCATATTGAAACCTATCGCAACCCCCATCAAAGTGAAGATACACATGATTGGCATATTTCCGAAGATCGGCAAAACTTGCCCGAACAAGCCTTACTTCAGCGTTATATCTTTAATGAAACCGATAAAAAAATCACGATTTCGCCAGCACTCGCTGACCGCTCGGTGGTGATTAAACCCATTGATCCGTTATTTATTCCTGCCAATCAATCGGTAACATTCTTTGTTAGCACGCCTGTTTGGTTAAAAATATCACCTAAAAAACTCGAAAAGCCCTTATTGGATGTACCTGTCATTCGCCCAACGGATACATGGTTTGGTTCAAGCCCGATTCGCGGTGAAATTTGCTATGCCACCAAAGTATTTGGTCGTATTGATTTAGCACAGTTGCCCATTCGTGCCTTTCGTGCGGTAACACCTGTTTATATTGAAAATCACAGCACACGCACCATGCCTATTGAACGCATCAATATTCCCACAGCATTATTACCGTTATACAGTGCAACGGATGGCCGCTTATGGACACCAACGATTGCCGTTGAACTCACCAATAGCGGGCGCGCACCTAAACTTCGCATTGATACGCGCTTACACGCACAAGCAGGCGATGCCACCTTACAAAGTACAGCACGTGTGGAAAATCAAGATAACTTCATTGGTTTGTTTGAGCATTTGTTTGATTAGTCAATAACAATACAGAAGTTACTATGAGCCTGTCGAAGCACTTATCGAAAAGCACTTCGACAGGCTCAGTGCGAACGGTAAATTTTTGCACAAGTACTTACTTACAGGATTTTAATAATGGCAAATACAGATAGCTTTTTAAGTACGTTAATTAACCTGCCCGTCAGCGACAAAACCGAAGGTTTTATTATTGGTGGTTTATTATTAGTATTTGGCTATTTAGTCGCACATTTAGTCACAACTGCTTTTGTCCGCACCATGAGTCACCGCTTAACCGCTCATCAATTATTAGTGTGGCGACGTAGCATTTTCTATTTTCTATTTTTATTATTTACCATTTCTTCGTTTCATGAAATGGGCTTCAAAATCAGCGTATTATTGGGTGCTGCTGGCGTTTTTACGGTTGCCATTGGCTTTGCCTCACAAACCTCGGCCTCCAATTTAATCAGTGGTTTATTTTTGATTGGTGAGGGCTCTTTTATTGTCGGCGATACCATTCAAGTAGCAAAAACCATTGGCGAAGTCTTGTCCGTTGATTTACTGTCCATCAAGTTACGCACGGTTGACAATATCTATGTCCGTATCCCCAACGAACAATTGATTAAATCAGAAGTGTTTAATCTCACTCGTTTCCCCATACGTCGTGTACCGATTAGTATCAGTATTAGCTACAAAGAAGACATTCGCAAAGTACGCGGCATTTTATTGGATCTTGCCGACAAAAATGTCTTAGTGTTAGATGAGCCGCACGCGCAAGTGACCGTACAACACTTTGGCGAATCTTCTATTATTCTTGCGTTTAATGTTTGGACACGACAAGAAAACTTTCTTGATATTAAAGATACCATGCAAGAAAGTATTAAATTAGCTTTTGATGAACATCAAGTGGAAATGCCGTTTCCACAAATTACGCTCAACATGGGAGAAATGTCGGCTCTCAACGTCACTTTACAACGTTGAACCAGCTCTATTTCTTCTGTATTGACAGGCAATTGGCGTATAAATAGGCTAAGTATTGATAAATTTTACAATCTAGCTACGCATTGGCTTAAATAATCCAATCGTTTAGGCTAGACTAGGTAGCCCTGCGTTAATAACTAAAATTCTTTTATCACTGAGCAGGCCGCTTTTTGTCGGGGATGTCTATGTCACAACAGGACTCTGCGCTTGTCCAAATTGAAGGTCAATTGGCAAGCCTTTCGCGTCGTCGTTTTTTGAAAACCAGTTTAATCGTAGGGACAACCGTCGCTACGGTATTGACCTTACCTAGCCGTGCGTTTGCCGAAGGCGTGCCAACCAATATTCATCACATGAGCGAAGCCGAATTTCGACTATTTGATAAATTACGCGTGATATTTTTGGCCACCGAACGTTTTCCTGACTTGCCATCTACCACCGATGTGCCTGTGATGGAAAACCTAGACAATATGCTCGGTCGCCTTAATAGCGATACGCGCTTTCTGTTGTCACTGGGTGTTAAATCCTTAGAGTTCAGTACCATTTATAAATTAAAACGCTTTTCCAGCCTATCCAATGAGCAAGCAGTCGCACAAGTTCGTTCCTGGCAAAGTGGCTTAGCCTTTCAAGGCGGCCTTATCGTTAGCTTAAAAACGCTCTTAGGTGTGGCTTACTGGCGCGATCCGCGTACGTGGCAGGGTTTAGAATATGACGGCCCAGTATCCGCTAAATGGGGTATTCGTCGTTTGGGTAATATGCCGTTGCCACGCGATGACAAAGAAAACAAATTTGATAGTTAAAGCGAATCATTGCGCCAGTAACAACTAATAACAACATCGACTTTTCTTGGCTGAGGATATAACAACAAATGATTTACAAAGAACTTCCCAAAGAAGGCATACCCGTAACTCAAGCCAAAGATATTCGTAACAGCGAAGATATTGTGTTAGATGCTGACGTTGTCGTTATTGGCTCAGGTACAGGTGGCTCTATTATTGCTCATCAATTGGCCGCCGCTGGTAAAAGCGTCATCATTTTAGAAGCCGGTCGTTATGTGCCCAGCAGCGAATTTACCGAAGACATGGCGTGGGCATTAGAAAATCTCTATCAAGACGTAGGCACACAAACCAATACCATTGGCGATACCATCGTCATGCAGGGTAACTGTGTCGGTGGCTCATCCGTCATTAGTGCCACAATCGCCACGCGCGCACCCGATTATGTTTTAGAGTCTTGGGCAAAAGACCACGGTATTGAAGCCCTCGCACCCAACAACATTTATCCCTACTACGAAAAAGTCGAAAAACATCTACACGTTCATCTTAACGAACCACACGAAATTAATGATTGTGCCAATGCCGTTATTCGCGGTTGTGAAGCACTCGGTTGGTCTTGGCGACCTCAATCACGCAATGCCAAACAGTGTGCGTTAACGGGTCATTGTTTGGCGGGTTGTCCTTCAGACCGTAAAGCCTCCATGCCTGTAACGTATCTCGCATGGGCGACAGCGGCTGGTGTTAGCATTTACTCAGACACCTATGTTGAGCAAATTCTGATTAAAAATGGCCGCGCTGTTGGTGTGGCTGGTCGGGTTATTGACCCTAAAAATCAGACGATTATTGCCAACATCAAAGTTAACGCTCAAATTGTGGTGTCGGCCGCAGGCGCGATTCAAACACCGCTCTTATTACAGCGCAGCAAACTACCCAATAAAAACAATCAATTAGGCCGAAATTTATCGCTACATCCTACAGGTGTCGTGTTTGGTAAATTTCCTGTGCCTGTTTATGGCTGGCGCGGTGCCTTTACAGGCATGCACGTTGACCAATTTTTAGGGGAAACTGACGGTAAAATGTTGATGGAGTCAGGTTTAGTCGCGCCCGTACAGTTAATGGCGCAAAACGAACTGTCGCTTGGTGTTGACCATATTCGCTTTATGGAAGAATTCAAGTATCTATCAGCACTCAACATTCTCATTCCTGACAACGGTCATGGTTTTGTGCATTGGAGTGGGCCTATTCGCGGTGGCTCCAAACGCATTGAATGGAATATGACCAAAGAAGAGTTTGCCCTTTTCAAAGATGGCTTAAAACGTGCTGGTCGTATTTTCTTTGCTGCGGGTGCCGAGCGTGTCTATTTGCCGACTTACCAACGGGTACAAGCCTCTTCTCTTGAAGAGTTAGATAGCATTGTTGATGGTATTGATTATGGCTCTTTAGGTATTTTTGCCATGCGTCTCATCTCACTGAATGCCCAAGGTAGTTGCCGTATGGGTGCTGACCGTCAAAAAGCCGTGGTTGACCCTTATGGCCAAACTTATGAAGTCAGCGGTTTGTTTGTCAGTGATGCCAGCCTGTTGCCAACCATTGCTGTACAACATCCCTTACTCACCGTTGCGGCGTTAGCGCATTATATCGCCGACCAAATTTTGACACGGCATAAAGGTTATTTCTGGAGTTAAACCCAACGCCTAATCAAACACTGACGCGAAAACCTATCGTTTGTGGTGAGCCTGTCGAACCACCCTTCGACAAGCTCAGGGCAAACGGCGAATATAAACAAACTTTCGCTTCAGTAACCAACTTCAGCAAAAAAGCCCCTTATATTGGGGCTTTTTTATTGAAAAAAATTGTGGCGACCATAATAAACCAAGCAAGTGCTTGCTTTTTTCCTCAAAAAATACGATGTTTAGGCAAATTTCAGCTAAAACATGAGGAAAAGCCAATGACAGCACTTGCAGGTCTTAAAGTTTTAGATTTTTCAGGATTATTGCCCACACCCTTTGGCACGCGTATTCTTGCAGATATGGGGGCAACGGTATTGCGTGTTGAAGCACCCACTCGCCCCGATATGGTTCGGGTTTTACCTCCTTTTGACAATCAAGGCTTATCCGCGTGTCATGGCTCGCTAAATCGCAATAAAGGCAGCATTGTTATTGACTTAAAAACACCTGAAGGCATTGCTATTATTAAAGTATTAGTCAAAGACTACGATATTATCGTTGAGCAATTCCGCCCCACTGTGATGGCGCGTTTAGGTTTAGGTTATGATAATTTGAAGGCGATTAATCCGAAATTGATTTATTGTGCCGTAACAGGTTACGGACAACAGGGAGTGTATAAAAATAGGGCAGGTCACGATCTCAATTATTTAGCCATTGCAGGCCTTTTAGACTATACGGGTCGCCAAGAATCTGGCCCTTTACCCTTACCCATTCAGGCTGCTGATATTACAGGCGGCTTATATGCCGTAACAGGGATTTTAGCGGCTGTTATTCACCGTCAACAGACAGGCATGGGTCAGTTTATTGATATTTCCTTAACCGATGCCGCATTTAGCTTACAAGCATTAACTGCTCCGCCTGCACTTATGGCCAATCATCAACCCAAAGCCGAAACAGATAGCTTAAATGGCGGCACTTTTTACGATTGTTATCGTACCGCTGATCATCGTTATTTAAGTATTGCAGGTTTAGAACCACAATTTTTTATGGCATTCGCGCAAGCCATTCAACGTTCCGATTTAATACCCCTCGCCCTTCGTCACGATATTGCCACCGTAACTATCGTCAAATCTGCAATTA
>JBKJUH010000040.1:0-3799 GCA_046590075.1 Agitococcus sp. | reverse complement strand
CCTAAGGGCACTGTTGCACGTGAAGTGATGAACGATTTACCACCAGTAGAGAGATCAGAAATGGTTGTTCCAGATGGTGGTATGGAATTGTCTGTACGCAAACCTACTGGACACGCTGGGCATTGATTCAATAAAGATTCTAGCGGATTGGGAATTCAAAAACTCATTTCGCTAACATCGATAACAATAAACCTATATGCTTAAATAAGTGTGTTGCCGAACAGACTATGCACAAGGAACACTAGTTAATCTATAAACAATTATATTTTTAAATCTTAAAAGGAATTTCACCATGCAAACAGCACAATTTAGAGTAGCAGGTATGACCTGTGGCGGCTGTACAAATAGTGTTACAAAAGCGCTTAAGGCAGTAAATGGAGTTGCTGATGTCAATGTTTCTTTATCCGACAGTCAAGCAACAGTACAATACGACGAAAAGTTAACCTCACCTGAACAATTAAAATCAGCGGTAATAAAAGCTGGTTATGGCGTAGATATATTAAATACTAATCAGCAAGCTCAAGGCAAAGGCTGTTGCGGATAGTTTCTTAAACCTCAAAATGACAAGGCATCAATTTTATGACTAACAAATCAGGAGCAATGATGAGTGACTATATCAAATATGGATTAATGATTGTGACTTCAACGGTCGTTATGTTTGGGCTTATGTACTTAAACACTTATGAGCTCAACCATATCTTTTTTAGTGAAACCCGTGCATATATGGCAATTTTGATGGGTGCTGTCATGGCTATTATCATGCTGGCCTTTATGTCAAAGATGTATTCAAATAAAACAATGAATAAAGCAATATATTTAGGCAGTATCATTGTTTTTAGTTTGTCGCTTTGGTTAGTGAGAAGCCAAGCTACGATTGAAGACGTTTCTTGGATGAGCGCTATGATTCCGCATCATTCAATTGCAATTTTAACCAGTGAACGTGCCAATATCACCGATCCAAGAGTGAGAATGTTAGCCAATGGCATTATTGATGCCCAAAAAAGAGAAATTGCAGAAATGAAAGCTTTAATTAAAAATTTAGAAAAAGCAGACTAATGTCACTCAATACTAAAGTGGTCCTTGATATTAAAAGTTAGAATTAGGATTTTTGAAAGCTTATGTCTGAATTATCCAGGTAGTAAGATTGCTAATAAAGATATTCAAATGCAAAAGTTATACTTAATGTCCACTAATGCTTGTTTTTTATTTCTAAAAGATTAATTTTTACATAGGAAAGTCAATCATGGTAAATGAAAACCAAGAGTTGCAAGCCTTGAAAGATCCAGTGTGTGGCATGAACGTTACAGCAAAATCGCCACATGTGTTCAATTACAAAGGTAAGCCAGTGTACTTTTGTAGCGGTGGTTGCAAAACAAAATTTGTGGCCAATCCAGCGAAGTTTATGGATAAAGATTCAAGTACTGTCAACACGCCACAAGCAGCGCGATCTATACAATCCGAACCTGTGCCTATAGGGTCAATTTACACCTGTCCAATGCACCCAGAGATTCGACAAGACCATGCTGGGGCTTGCCCTAAATGCGGCATGGCACTAGAGCTAGAAATGCCTAGTTTAGAAGATAGCGAGAGTCCTGAGCTACTGGACTTTAAAAGACGTTTCACTTGGACGCTACCACTTACCATCATTGTCACCTTCTTAGCTATGGTCGGACACCGTTTGCAATGGTTTGAAATGGCCACGCAAAGCTGGATTGAACTCGTGCTGTCGCTACCTATTGTGTTATGGGCAGGTTGGCCATTTTTTGAACGCGGTTTTCAGTCAATAATGAATCGCAGCCCGAATATGTGGACATTAATAGGATTGGGCACTGCAGCAGCATTTATTTATAGCGTTGTGGCTACGGTTGTGCCAAACGTATTCCCTGCATCGTTTATGGCAATGGGTCGTGTAGCCGTCTATTTTGAAGCTGCGGCGGTCATTATTTCACTTACATTACTTGGTCAAATTCTAGAGCTTAAAGCACGCTCACAAACTTCAGCTGCCATTAAATCCTTGCTTGGTTTATCACCTAAAACTGCTCGTAGAATTAATGCAGATGGCATTGAGGAGGATGTGCCTCTCACACATGTGCATATTGGTGACATGTTACGGGTACGTCCGGGTGAAAAAATCCCTGTTGATGGCGTTGTGACTGAGGGTGGTAGCGCTGTGGATGAATCCATGCTCACAGGTGAGCCGATGCCGGTCACAAAAGGTATTGGGGATAAGCTTTTTGGCGCCACATTAAATACTAATGGCGCATTAGTCATGCGATCAGAAAAAGTAGGTTCGCAAACCGTATTGGCCAGTATCGTGCAGATGGTCATCCAAGCCCAGCGCTCTAGAGCACCTATGCAACGTATGGCTGATCAAGTGGCGGGCTATTTTGTAGTGACGGTCGTTAGCATTGCGCTCATTACTTTCTTTGTTTGGGGTTTGTTTGGACCAGAGCAGAGTTGGGTATTTGGTTTAATTAACGCAGTCGCTGTGCTTATCATTGCCTGTCCTTGTGCGCTTGGTTTAGCTACGCCTATGTCCATTATGGTCGCTACAGGTAAAGCTGCAACGCAAGGCATTCTTTTCCGTGATGCGGCTGCCATTGAAAACTTCCGCAAAGTGAATACTTTAATTGTAGACAAAACGGGTACGCTAACTGAAGGAAAACCGCGCTTTAATCTCGCTGTAGCTGTGTCAGGCTATAGCGAAGACGAAGTTCTACGCTTAGCAGCCAGTCTTGACCAAGGGAGTGAGCACCCATTAGCTGATGCTATTGTAAATGCGGCACGTGAAAAAGGTTTGGTGATTGATAAAGTAGAAGGCTTTGAATCCAATACGGGTATTGGTGTGAGAGGTAGTGTTAATCATAAACAACTGGCGCTAGGTAATACTGCGCTAATGACGCAGCTTAATGTGCACATTGAATTGTTAAAAGTACAGGCAGATGAATTACGTGCAACAGGCGCAAGTGTGATGTATCTAGCAGTAGATGGTCAACTAGCAGGTTTGTTATCCGTCTCAGATCCAATCAAAGAAAGCTCAGTTGAAGCATTAACCACGTTAAAAGCATCAGGTATGCGCGTAATCATGGCTACAGGAGATGGTCTGATTACAGCAAAATCAGTGGCTACTAATTTAGGTATTGATGAATTTTATGGAGAAGTCAAACCTGCTGACAAACTTGCACTGGTAGATAAGTTACAACGTGAAGGCCGCATTGTGGCAATGGCAGGAGATGGTATTAATGATGCGCCTGCGTTAGCCAAAGCGGATGTGGGTGTGGCAATGGGTACGGGTACAGATGTTGCAATGAATAGTGCACAAGTCACACTCGTTAAAGGAGACTTGCGTGGTATTGCGCAAGCGCGAGCCATTTCTGAAGATACCATTGCCAATATGAAACAAAACTTAGGCTTTGCATTCCTTTATAACGCGCTAGGCGTGCCGTTGGCTGCTGGGGTGCTTTACCCATTTACTGGCTGGCTACTATCACCCATGATTGCCGCGTTAGCCATGAGTTTAAGTTCAGTATCGGTGATTACCAATGCATTGCGTTTGAGAAAGTCTGGGGAAATTTAAAAAGAGCTATTCCAATCTACTTAGTCCAACAATGTTCAAGAGGTAGAAAAATTAGAAGCTAATTAATTAGTAAAATAGGCGCTGTTACAGCGCAGCTCTGCGATTCTCAGGTTTGGCTAGCAGCAAATGTACATCACCTAGCGCGCGCTCTGCGAAGCCGCCTTCGCAATAGCATAAGTAAAACGCCCACATGTTGATAAACTCTTCTGAATAGCCAAGCTT
>JBKJUH010000038.1:0-3300 GCA_046590075.1 Agitococcus sp. | reverse complement strand
CTCAATTAATGCAGCTACGGTAACATTGGGTTTCCAGATCATAACTTACAACTACCCTGATGTGAGGGGCTAGGAGTGGCCATAGTTGCGCGAGTCCTGTAGTTTGGGTAATTCGGGTAGTGTCTCAGTTTGAATTTCAACAGGCTAGAAAATGAACGCTAGGTATGGCAGTATCAGGGTATGCCTAAGCGTTCAAGCAAAAGACCTACAGACTTAAATCAACTTGCGGCCAGCATTGTAGAGGCTGCCACGTCTGAAACGCCTGTACCACAGGAACCGCAAAAGAATCCCGCTGCTGTAGCCCTGGGCAAGCTTGGAGGCTTAAAGGGTGGCAAGGCTAGGGCTGAGAAATTGTCAGCCGAGAAGCGCAGTGAGATAGCGAAAAAGGCTGCGGAAATGAGATGGAAAAAGCGAGTTTAAATAAATAAATAATTTTAATACTTTAATTTCAACTACTTATGCAGAATCCTCAAAAAACCCACTAATTACCCACGAAATAGTTGTTTGCCTCTTAAGATTCATATATACTGAGCATCAGTTTAGAGAACAAAAAAGCCAGAGCGTCTAACTCTGGCTTTTCCGGGGGGATCTTTTATCGCTCACTCAATGAGCAAACCCCCTCTCAATACGCGATCTCTTTGAATGCTTAACAATGAGGCTAAGCAATGAAAAGTTTACTGGATCATATAGAGTTTGTCAATGCCGAAGCCGTCTATCATCAACGCCGGGCGGACTTCCTTAAAAAACAATCACCCAAAGAAGCTAAACCTATAGAGAAACATCAGAAGCTTGTCGCCAGCTATTCTCAGTTGGCTGCTGACCTGGCTGTTGCTCAAGTTAAGTTAGATGAGTTTGTGGTAGCCCCTCCTGAATTCGTTCGTACATCTCACCTAATAGCGGCGCTGCCTGATGTAGATGGAGCACGCGCAATCTTGGATAATCCTCTATCAATAATGCCTGAGCATTTGCTTGGACTGCCTCAGGAATTAATAGAACAACTTAATATTAGTGAAACGGATAAGTTTGAAGCTAATGTTATTCATTTGGTGAATGCCGCTGGCGGAACAATGCTTTTAGACCTCATTCTGATAGGTTTGTACCACATGACTAAAGAGACCCATCAGCGACAACAGTTTGCGAACAAGCTATATCGAATGACGCGCAAAGGAACCTTGTATAGCGTACCCGGCAAGAAAGGACTCTATACCACCACGGAACCAGAAGATGATGCAGAGGGCCTAAATGTTATTCAGAAAGTACAGAAGGATATTGAGGATTTGGTAAATAACTCTGAGCAAAAATAAAGCCGCTTAGTGATTACATTCGCTAAGCGGCTTTTGCACTTATGCCCCCGCTTTTGGATAAGACCCGGGCCTCGTAACTCAGGTATGCCAGTTCAATTCTGGCCGGGGGCACTTTTCATCACAAGTAGTAAAGCATTCTAGGCTATGAACTGTCAATATCTACTTGACAATGCTTAACCGCTCAAGCATAATAGGGCCATGAATAGGTTAAGCATACAAGAACGCGCAAAAATCCTGGCCTGCCTTGTTGAGGGCAACAGCATGCGCGCCACGTCCCGCCTGTGCGATGTAAGCATCAATACCGTTACCAAGCTGCTGATAGATGTGGGCACGGCTTGCTGCGAATACCAAGATAAAATTATGCGCGACTTGCCCTGCAAGCGCATTCAATGTGATGAAATATGGTCGTTCTGCTACAGCAAAGAAAAGAACGTCGCGCCAGCGGATAGGGGCATTCTTGGGTATGGTGATGTTTATACCTGGACTGCGATTTGTTCAGATACTAAGCTTGTTCCATCATTTATGGTCGGCAAGCGTGATGCGGAATACGCCCATGCCTTTATTGAAGACTTGGCGTCCCGTCTGGCTGGCCGTGTGCAGTTGACCACGGACGGCCACAAGCCCTATATTGAGGCCGTAGAAGACGCGTTTGGCGACAATATAGACTATGCCATGCTAGTGAAGCACTACAGCAACCCAGGGGAAGCAAAACAGGCTCAGAAGAAGTATAGCCCGTCTCAATTTGTCAGCGCGGCCAAGCGCCGCATTTCCGGCGATCCAGACATAAAGTCAGTTTCAACAAGCTATGTAGAGCGCCAGAATCTTACAATGCGTATGGGGATGCGCCGGTTTACCCGTCTAACGAACGGGTTCAGCAAGAAGATCGAGAACCTTGAACATGCCGTGGCGCTGCATTTCATGTATTACAATTTTGGGCGCATTCATAAAGCTTTACGCGTTACCCCGGCAATGGAAGCGGGGATTAGCGATCATGTTTGGTCGTTGGAAGAAATTGCGGTGCTTGTTCCTGGGCCTGTTGCAAAGAAACGCGGCCAGTACCAAAAAGAGAGCCGTCACACCCGACCAATATCTTAAAAATAATTAAATTACGACTTGAAGGTAGCCGATAATTCCTATACATTTGTATTGTATTACAACCCCCAAGTCTTAGACTTGGGCTGCGGGGCCTCTTCGGAGGCCCTTGCTTTTGGGCTCAATAATGAAAACCAGTATTTACGTTGATGGCTTTAATCTGTACTTTGGCGCGTTGAAGCCAACCAATTACAAATGGCTGGATATTATGTGCTTATGCCGTAATCTACTTCAACCCCACAATGAAATAACTTCAATCAAATATTTCACCGCGCATGTCTCAGGCACTGCGCATGATCCGAACAAACCAATTCATCAACAGTTATATCTTCGAGCTTTGAAGCACAGCACGCCCGAAATAAAAATAATATTAGGTCAATTCACTACCCATAAAGTAACCAAGAAGCTAGTCAATCCAATTCAAGGGATACGCTATGCTGAAATATTTGAAACTACCGAAAAAGGCTCTGACGTAAACCTTGCGGTGCATTTGCTCAATGACGCATGGCTTGATAAATATGAATGCGCTGTAGTAATTTCCGGTGATAGTGATTTAGCTGAGTCAATCCGTTTAGTGAAAACATATCATCGACAGAAAAAAGTTGGCATTCTATCGCCAGGAAAGAGGGGTATGTCTAAGGAACTCATAAAAGCCAGCGACTTCATTAAAGCAATTAGTACGTCATCACTTCAAAACTCTCAATTCCCAAACATAATTCCAAATACCAACATTAATAAGCCATCAGATTGGTAGCCCTCCAGCTAGATTTCAAACTGAGACACTACCGTAATTCGGCAAAACGTGACATTATAGTAAAATTCTGCGGACTGTTTGCTACAGAGTCAAGTTTTGCCGAATTACGGTAGTGTCTCAGTTTGAAATCTAGCTGGAGGGCTACCAATC
>JBKJUH010000288.1:0-3567 GCA_046590075.1 Agitococcus sp. | reverse complement strand
ATAATCCACCCGCACGCCTTGATTATCTAAATGTTCACGGACTAGGTTACGGCCACCTTCACCACGTAATACTAATAAACGGTCGCCTGTGTGCAATTGTTGAAACACAGGCAAGCGCAATAAACCTTCGCTGCTTTCTTCTGTGGGTACAACGGGATTTAATAAGGCCTGACGCAACACTTGTGCTGTGCTTTCGCCCACCGCTAACCACTCTACGGCAACTGGCCATTGAGGCCAGTAAGCGGTTAAATATTGTACGCCCAACTCGGCAGCCGTAGGACTGACGACAAACACCCAACGATAACGGTCTAAATCTAGCAACCATTGCTTGGCTTCGGCCGCCAAAGGGATTGCTTCTGTTATCAACAAGGGTAAGCTTAACGCCGTCGCTCCTGCATCAACTAAGGCTTGTTGCAATGCGTCGGCTCTCGCGGCAGGCCGTGTATTGATAATCTTTAGCCCCGCCAAATCACCCATACACAGCCGCCAAAATTTCCGCCGCACCTTGCGCCAATAAACCATCGGCCACTTGCTCACCTAAGGCTTCAACCGACAATAATGAGCTACTTTGGGCTTGATAATGAATAAGTTGTTGACCGTCAATACTACCCACTAATGCTGTTAAGGTGATAGTTGCATGGTCTAATGTGGCAAAGCCTGCAATCGGCACTTGGCAACCACCCTGCAAACGACGATTCATCGCGCGTTCGGCTTGTACACATAATGCGGTTGGCTGATGATGCAAAGGGGCTAATAAAGCCAATAACTCTGCGTCATCTGTCCGTGATTCAATACCCACCGCGCCCTGCCCTACCGCTGGCACTAATTCAGTTAAGCGTTGGCGAATACGCTCGCCTAGACCCAAACGCTTGAGACCAGCACTGGCTAAAATAATGGCATCGTACTCACCGTTATCTAAACGCCCCAAGCGTGTGCCGACATTGCCGCGTAAATCATGGATAACTAAATCAGGACGTAAAGCGCGTAACTGACATTGGCGACGTAAACTCGATGTACCGACAATCGCTCCCTGTGGCAACTCTGCTAAACTGGCAAAACGATTAGAGACTAAAGCATCAGTTGGGTCTTCACGCTCACAAATAACGGTAATGGCCAAACCTTCAGGACAATCCATCGGCACATCTTTCATCGAATGCACCGCTAAGTCGGCTCGACCCTCTAACATGGCTACTTCTAACTCTTTAACAAATAAGCCTTTACCACCAATTTTAGCCAATGGCGTATCTAAAATTTTGTCACCTTGAGTAGTGAATGTGACTAATTCGATAATTAATTGCGGATGGTGCTTTAATAGATGGGCTTTGACATATTCGGCTTGCCAAAGCGCGAGTGGACTTTTACGGGTAGCAATACGGAGCGTTCTCATTTCTATAACCTAAACAGCAGCTAAAAGCAGTGTGTGGATTATGGCAATGCTGGGCGCAATAAGAAAGATAGTAGGAATGGGGTTTCGTGGAAAAAAGCTGGTATGCGCTTGCCGAACCCCCCTCCTAACCTCCCCCTTAAAAAGCAAGGGGGAGGAACGTAACAGCCCTGCCGTTAATTACCGTAAACAATCACGGTAAAGTCAGCAATAACACCTAAAATCGTATGTGTTTCATAGTCAACATGATGAATACGGGTAATACCCGCATTTTTTGCAGCAGACTCAATACTGGCATCACCTACCGCATAAATACCCAAAATAGAACGCGCATTAGAACGGCCAATTTTGGTGGGCTTTTCGTTACTATCGGTAGCCATCATCGGGGCTTTGACATTGCTATACAATGAGCCATTGACAGGGCTAATGGCGGTGGCACAGCCAGACAAAGCTGTGGCTAAGAGTAAAGGCCACAAAAAATGTTTCATTATTAATTCCTCGTTGTTGTCATCGTGAGTTTTGGATATTTCGGACGATACGCTGCTTTTTCCAATTCTGGCACTTGTTCGCCATTTGCTGAGATTTCGGTTTCATCGGGTAACAATTTACGCGCCGCTAAAGCTTGGTCAGCACGTTTATCCAACCAACTAATAATATCGTCCCATACTTCTTGTTTTTGACGGTCATGTAAAGTGGAGTGATGTAAGCCATTGATAATAGTCAATGTTTTATCACTGCTTCGCACTTCCTTCATCAAAAATTCACTCGAACTTTGTGGGATGATGTAGTCTTTATTACCCTGAATCACCAACAGGGGTGCTTTGACGTTATTAACATTAAGCTGTAAACGTGCGGTTGCGTCTTGCAAGGCCACGACAAAACCTGCACCTAAGGCTTTTCGGGTGGTGAGTGGGTCTGTCCAAAAACGGTCTTGGGCATCTTTATCGGTTAATACTAAACTTGTCAGCGATTTAAATAACGGCAAAGACGGCATTTCAGGGAATAATTTTGCCCCCTGCGCTGCGCCCCATAAATTCCACTGCGCGAGAGGACTAATTTTGACCGCAGGGGCGTTGAGGATTAAACCGTCAAGCGTCACTTTGTCCATAATGTGCGCCAACAAAGCCACCGCACCGCCTATGGACTCACCTTGTAAATAAACAGGAATATTAGGATAACGTTTTCTAATTTCACGACGCGCTAAAGCAACATCTTCGACATACTCATCATAACTGCCGACATTGCCGCGTCGACCATAACCTTGAGACTGTCCCCAACCACGCAAATCAACACCAAAAACCGCATAGCCATTTTTGGTTAGTTCATTTGCCCAAGGCGAGTAAAACCCTGAGTGCAGCACGGTGCCATGAACCAATAAAATCACGGCTCGCGGGCGGTCTTTAGGTACCCACCACTGACCAAACAAGCGTAAGCCACTGTGCGTATAAAAATAGCGCGCATCGGTGGCATTTTCGCCTAAAATATATTTTTCTGGCTCATCGGACTTAACATTGTGTAAGTTAGCGCAGCCAGTAAAACCGGTTATGACACCGACAAGCAATAGAAACCGGATAAAAAAGACTCTCCAGTGACTCATAAACTTCCCCGACCGCCATCACGCGGTATTTTTTATGATGAGCTTATGGACTAAGCTCCGTTTTTTGTGTGAGGTATTATAGAGGCAATTGCCGAAAAACTGCACATAAGTGATGGGCAGTCTGACTTATAATTTTATCTTATTGCTCTTTTTATCACAGATTTTGCATTTTTTCGCGTAATTGTGGTAAATGGCGACGACTGACTAATAATTTTTCGGCAATTCCGCGAAATCGGACAAAACATTGGCCGTTTTGTACGGCATCTAAGCCTTCTAAATAATTAATCGCCAATAACGCATTACGATGCACGCGCATAAAACGCTCGCCAAATTCATCCTCTAAATCTTTGAGTGTTTCATCGACTAATACTTCACCACGCGCATGACGAACGGTGACATATTTTTGGTCGGCTAAAAAATAGTAAATATCACTTATTGGGATTAACTCCAAACCCCGATGGGTACGCGCGGAAATATGCTGACGCGGCTCAGGCTTGCCATCGTCATTGGCTTGCTCACGGATATTTTGTAATTGTGCGCGATTCACACGACTAGCGCGCGCTAGGGCTTCGTTAAGTTGGTCACG
>JBKJUH010000131.1:0-3152 GCA_046590075.1 Agitococcus sp. | reverse complement strand
GCTAAGTTCTCTCTCCCTATTGAGGGAGAGAGTTAGAGAGAGGGTGAGCTGACGGTTTAGACGTAAATATACCCACATTAAGCCGCATATCCCTTCATCAATAAACGCGCATCTTCTTTAGCAATGCCAGCCCAGCCCATATTTCCCTTCAATACCGCTGCATCAAACTCAGGATTGACTAACACTAACGTTAATAAATCACTGCCCGATACTTCAACAACCCAATGATTTGGTGCATTAGCAGTCAGTGTGTCGGTATCTAAATACGCCAATAATGCCTTGCTGCCTGAATCGGCAACGGCAAGCTGTAAGGGCATGTGCATCAATTGCGTGCTATTAAAGGTTTGTGCTTGATTTAAGGCCGTGTGCATATCGAAGGGAATGCCATAAACCGCTAAGAAAAAACGGCCTTGTTTGATGTGTTTGTACAATTGTTGGCGAGCCATATTTGATGTGGGGTCGTTGATAATGGCTAAAACCAATTCATGGATGGTGGGTGTTGTATTATTAGTCATGATGAAGTCGTCATTAAATAAACGTTAAAAAGAGGTCGAGTATAGGATAATTTTTGACAGTTAAGAAAGTTAAAATGCTTGATGTAAGTCGTCGAGATAGTAAAAGCGCGCCAGAAAACGCTCTCTAAAAAGAATAATTTATGTCATCAAAGTGTCTTATGTTCGTAATGGAACAGTCATTGCCCTATTTTTATAATACTATCACTCAAGAATACAACTGAATTGGAGAAGATGATGGAATTATTAGATATGCGCGATGACCTGCTAGTGGATGAGTGGGCAGATTACGAAGACTACGATTATGCCGATGACGCGGTTGAGTTATAACAATTAGTTATAAAAATTAGATTTTTAACGCGTACTCTCCGTTCGTTTAAACATCTTGTCTAAAACCTCTGTGCAAGTTATTGTCGGACAATATTTTTAGACCGAAAGCTTTTTTCGCGTCTAACATCCCACAATTATACTTGCTGAGGTTTGCCGTGTCCCATTTTGCGCATGTTTTACAGTCATTAGATTTAGGTTTTGTCACGCTCCCTAATCGTGTGATTATGGGTTCGATGCACACAGGTTTAGAAGAGTTTCCACCCGAAAAACAGGCGGCTTTTTTTGCCCGTCGTGCTGCGGGTGGTGTTGGTTTGATTATTACGGGCGGTATTTCTCCCTCCGAGTTAGGCGTATTAGGGCCTGGCATGTGTGCCATGACTACCGAAGCCGATGCTCAAAAACACAAAGTCATCACCGATGCCGTTCATGCCGCAGGCGGTCGTATTTGTATGCAAATTTTGCATGCTGGCCGTCAATCTTATCATCCTATGAATATCTCACCATCGGGCAAAAAATCGCCCATTTTTCCTTTTCCTCCCCAAGCCATGACGGTTGAAGTGATTAAGCAAGAATTGGATAACTGGGTCAATGCGGCGGCTTTGGCGCAACAGGCAGGTTATGACGGCATTGAAATCATGGGTTCAGAAGGTTATTTACTCAATCAGTTTTTAACCACACGTGGTAATGAGCGTGACGATGCGTGGGGCGGTGACTTTGAGCGTCGGATGCACTTTCCCTTAGAAATTGTCCGTCGGACACGGGCGCGTGTCGGGGCGAACTTTATTATTGTGTATCGTATGTCAATGCTCGATTTAGTGCCCGATGGCCAAACTTTTGATGAAGTGATTACGCTGGCCAAAGAGTTAGAAAAAGCGGGTGTCAATATCATTAATACGGGCATCGGTTGGCATGAAGCTAAAATCCCGACGATTGCGACGATGGTACCGCGTGGCGCATTTACATGGGTGACGCGTAAAGTCAAAGAAGCGGTGAGTATTCCTGTTGCCGCATCAAATCGTATTAATATGCCCTCACATGCCAATGACATTATTGCCCGTGGTGATGCCGATATGGTGTCGATGGCGCGGCCTATGTTGGCAGACCCCGATTGGGTGAACAAAGCAGCGGCGAATAAAGAAGAAGAAGTGAATACCTGTATTGGCTGTAATCAAGCCTGTTTAGACCATACTTTTGCTTTACGTCAAGCCACGTGTTTGGTTAATCCTCAAGCCTGTTTTGAAACTGAGCTTATCTACGTTAAAACCGATAAACCGAAAAATATTGCCGTTATTGGTGCAGGCCCAGCGGGCATGTCGTTTGCCAGTGTGGCAGCGGAACGTGGCCATAACGTCACCTTATTTGACCAAGATACACAAATTGGTGGCCAGTTTAATATTGCCAAACAAGTTCCCGGTAAAGAAGAGTTTTACGAAACCATCCGTTATTTTGGCGTGATGCTGAAAAAACACGGTGTGACTTTACAGCTTGGCAAACGAGTCAGTGCCGACGACGTCAAAGAGTTCGATGAAGTCGTATTAGCGACAGGCATTGCACCGCGTCAATTGCCCTTAGAAGGCATTCATCATCCCAAAGTATTGTCTTATATTGATGTATTGCGCGATAAAAAACCCGTTGGTAAGCGTGTGGCCGTGATTGGCGCAGGCGGTATTGGTATGGATACCTCCGAATATTTAACCCATGACCCAATTCATGCACCAGCTAGTATTGATATTGACGAGTATCTGCGTGAATGGGGTATTGATAAAACCTTGCAAGCGCGTAGTGGTATTGAAGGCATGACCGAACACGTTGCCCCAAGCCCGCGTGAAGTCTATTTGTTGCAACGTAAAAACAAAAAAATTACTGGGCCAGGTAAAACAACGGGTTGGGCGCATCGTGCGGTATTGCTGAAAAAAGGTGTACACATGATGACAGGAGTTGACTACCAAAAGATTGATGATGTCGGTTTACACATTAGTATCAATGGTCAAACTCAAGTGCTAGAGGTCGATAACGTCATAATTTGTGCAGGTCAAGCCCCCCACCGTGACTTACAAGCGGCCATTGAAGCCTTTGGTAAAAAAGTGCATTTAATTGGTGGCGCAGACGTGGCAGCCGAGCTAGATGCCAAACGAGCGATTGGTCAAGGTGCAAGATTGGCGGCTGAAGTTTAAGCCAAGTCATCAGTTTTTTTGTATTTTCCGTTCATGGTGAGCCTGTCGAATCATTGTTGCTTTAGCACTTCGATGGTTCGACAAACTCACCATCAGTGCGAACGGATACATCTAAACTTATCATAGGGTGAGTATT
>JBKJUH010000048.1:0-5818 GCA_046590075.1 Agitococcus sp. | reverse complement strand
GGGGTTTACGCATTGCACCGCAATTGGCGCGTTTTGTTCACATAAAACCGTGAGTAACGGTTAAAATACGAACAAATAGGCGACAACCGCGTGAACCCTAAGACGGTTTTTCGTGTACGATGCGCGCCATTGCAAAATTTACACGAGGAAATGGTCATGGGCTTTAACTGTGGCATTGTTGGCTTGCCCAACGTCGGCAAATCTACCCTATTTAACGCACTAACTAAAGCAGGGATTGCCGCAGAAAACTTCCCTTTTTGTACTATTGAGCCAAATACGGGCATTGTACCCATGCCAGACCCGCGTTTGGATGCCTTAGCTGCCATTGTCAAACCCATCCGCGTTATTCCGACCAGTATGGAGTTTGTGGATATTGCTGGCTTGGTGGCTGGTGCTTCTAAAGGTGAAGGTTTAGGCAATCAGTTTTTAGCAAACATTCGTGAAACCGATGCTATTGCTCATGTGGTGCGTTGTTTTGTTGACGAAAATGTCATTCATGTGGCGGGTAAAATTGACCCTTTAGATGATATTTCCACCATCAATACTGAGTTGGCACTATCGGACTTAGATACCGTTGAACGCGCACTCATTCGGGTGAGTAAAAGTATGCGTGGTGGCGATAAAGAAGCCGCGCAATTAAAAACCAGTCTCGACAAAGTATTACCTGTACTCAGTGAAGGCCACCCTGCCCGTGTCGCCAACTTAAATGAAGATGATTTAGAAGCATTAAAAGTCTTTGGCTTACTAACGCTCAAACCCACCATGTACATTGCCAATGTTGCCGAAGATGGATTTGACAACAACCCTTATTTAGACCAAGTGCGTGAATTAGCGGCGCGTGAAAAAGCCATTGTGGTACCGATTTGCAATAAATTAGAATCGGAAATTGCCGAATTGGAAGAAGAAGAAAAAGCTGAGTTTTTAGAAGCAGTTGGCATGGAAGAACCTGGCTTAAATCGCGTGATTCGTGCAGGTTACGGTTTATTAGGCTTGCATACCTACTTTACCGCAGGTGTCAAAGAAGTACGCGCTTGGACTATTCCTATTGGTGCAACCGCCCCTCAAGGCGCAGGTAAAATTCATACCGACTTTGAAAAAGGTTTTATTCGTGCCGAAGTGATTGCTTATGATGACTTTATTAAATACGGCGGCGAACAAGGTACTAAAGACGCAGGAAAATGGCGTTTAGAAGGCAAAACCTATGTTATGAATGATGGTGACGTGGTGCATTTTAGATTTAATGTGTAATTGTTGCCCTCTCCCTGAGGGCTATAGTAGCCCTCTAAAATCGGACAATCATTTAAGATGGCATCTCTTTAATAGGGTAGTCAAGTATCATCAAACTCTAGCGTTTAATCGCGTATCGACTATGATTAAACCAAACTTTTAACCATTAGCATTGGTGTAGATTATGGTCATATTTTATTGATTCCTGAGCAAGATTGTTATGGCGACGCAGTCAATATTGCGTATAAACTAGGCGAAGATGTCGCACGCGCTAACGAAGTGTTATTAACAGAGAACTTTACCGTACAATTATCAAATCCATTACATTGTACCTTACAAAAAGAGCAGATTTCGGTCTCTGGTTTAGCGTTTTTGGCTTATAAAATCATTATTTAATTCCGTCTTTATTGCTACAGGGAAGGCGAAATATGCCTCATTCACCGTTTAACATGAGTTTACTTAAACGGCAAGAAAGCTTGTCGTGGCGATTATTGTTTTGGATTTTAGTCATTAGTTCGGTGTTTACGCTCCTTATTACTGCCACTCAACTGTATATGGATTATAAACGGGACATTAATCATCTTGACCAAACCCTCAATCAAATCGAGAAAACCATTTTACCGTCCGTTGGCATGGCGACATGGAATTATGACACCAGCCTGTTAGATACCATTTTGACAGGTATTAACACCCAAGATAATATTGAGTCAGTGATTGTTTTAAACAAAGACGGCTCGGTGTTAATGCAAAATGGCACAGACAATGTTGAGAGTCCGGTAAAAAAAAGCTACCCCATTTTAATCGACACCCCTAATGCCGATGAAGGTCATCAACAAGAAATCGGCACTTTAGTGGTAGTCGCCACGCTTAAAAATATTTACGCACAATTATTACACAAAGCGTTTACCTTGCTGATTACCCAAGGTATTAAAACGTTTTTTATGTCGATTTGTATTTTAATCTTGGTCGAACGACTGATTATCGTGCATCTTAATGAATTAGGACGTTGGGTGAGTAATACTCGCCTCGACAATCTAGACCGCCCCTTAGTGTTGCATCGCAACAATCTACACAACGAGGATATTTTAAGTCGTTTAACGCAGGCAATTAATGCCATGCGTATTAGCATTCTCGATGCTTTACATAAACGTGAAGAAGCCGAATTAGCCAATAAAACCAGTCAGGCATTATTACATTCGATTGCCGATAACACCCCCGCTATAATTTATATTAAAGATATTGCTGGACATTATTTATTGGTTAATCATCAGTTTTTGAAAGTATTTAACTTGACGCTAAATCAAGTGATTGGTTTAAGCGATGCCGCTGTTTTTGGCCATAAAGATGGGGGTTTAAGCCAAAACGAACGCATGGTATTACTGAATAAACACTCCATTACCTTTGAAGAATGTATTCGTTATGACGATGAAGAACATCACTATAATGTGGTGATTTCACCCATTTTTGATGAAGCAGGCAACGTCATTCAAACCAGTGTTGTGGCCTCTGACATTACTAATATGATTCAAAAACGCCAAATTATTAGTGAACTGTACGAAAACCTAGAACATAAAGTCCAAGAAAGAACCCAACAACTGTTAATCGCCAAAGAAGATGCCGAAGTCGCTACCCAAGCAAAAAGTCAATTTTTAGCGAAAATGAGCCATGAAATTAGAACCCCGATGAGTGGCGTATTAGGCATGTCGGAATTATTAGCCGATATGTCACTGACGCCCGAACAAAAAAAATGCAACGATGTTATTTATTCATCAGGGCAAACGCTACTCACCGTCATCAATGACATTCTTGATTTTTCTAAAATTGAAGCAGGCAAAATGGAACTTGAGGCTATTGCCTTTAATCTTGAGCAAATTATTATTGATGTTTTACAAGTATTTAGGCTCAAATGTTACGAAAAAGGCATTACCTTAGTTGCTGATATTGCCGCCAATATACCCGAACAAGTGATTGGCGACCCCACGCGCTTAAGGCAAATTTTGTTTAATCTCATTAGTAACGCTCTAAAATTCACCAAACAAGGTTCAGTGGTGATTTATGTAGAGCCAGATAACGACCATCCAGAAAACATTAATCTCATTATTAAAGATAGCGGAATTGGCATGAGTGCCGCTGTCAAAGAGTCGTTATTTACCGCCTTTGTCCAAGCAGACCCGTCCATCACCCGTAATTATGGTGGAACAGGCTTAGGGCTCACTATTTGCAAACAGTTGGTGACACTCATGGGCGGCACCATGGGCGTGGACAGTGAGTTGGGTATCGGCTCGGCATTTTGGGTGACATTACCGCTGGCTAAAAACACCGCCAAAGTACTCACTCATCAACATAAACCGCTATTAATGGGTAAACGAATTTTGCTGGTGGACGAACAAAATACCTATCATCTCGCCATGTCCAAAACAGCACAGGCACAGGGTTTATCCCTTGATTATCAACAGAACAATGATGACTTTTTTGCCACTCTTACTTCAGCACAACCTGCTTATGATGTGATCTGTTGTGATGTTGACCGTTGGGGAGTCAATCAACCTGACATTGACAACCTTGTGACTCAGACACAAGTATTAGGTGTAAAACTGATCTTACTCACCAAAGGCACACCGCACAAAACCATTACCAGCCAAA
This sequence comes from Agitococcus sp., assembly GCA_046590075.1. Lineage (GTDB taxonomy): Bacteria > Pseudomonadota > Gammaproteobacteria > Pseudomonadales > Moraxellaceae > Agitococcus. The sequence goes on along the minus strand of JBKJUH010000048.1, from coordinate 1,948 downwards.
CAGTTGTGCATGCCAAACCGTTAACGGTGAATGAACTGGCCAGTCTCGTTATGCATGCTCTTAATTTGACTGACCAGACGAGTGATACGACTCCCCAACTCCCTACGCCAGTCAACGCCCCTGTAATAGGCACAAAACCACTGCGCATTTTGGTGGTCGATGACAATGCGGTGAATCGTTTGGTATTAAATGGTATGTTAAAAAAATGCCAGCAAAGTGCGGCCTATGCCGAAAATGGCCTTGAAGCGACTCAGCTCATCAAAGCCAGCCCTTCACCCTTTGATGTTATTTTTATGGATTGTGAAATGCCCGTCATGGACGGTTATACCGCCACCCGACATATTAGAGACTGGGAACAACAACAACAGCTACCACGAGCATTGATTATCGCCATCACCGCACACGCGCTTTCTGAGCAAGCTGATTACTGTAAAGCACATGGCATGGATAAATATATCGTTAAACCCATTAACTTTGCCCTGCTGCAAAAAACGCTTGCGGCAGTGAGTACTTAAATGAAGCTCAATTTTGGTGAAAAACGGTAAGGCTTGATTTTATACTTAAACTACTAATACACCCTCTCTCTAACTCTCTCCCTTCATAGGGAGAGAGGACTTAACTCCCTCGCCCAAGTAAGGGACAGGGCTGGGGTGAGGGTTAGAAAAAACCAAACAACCAACTAGGATAACCCCATGAAAAAACGCATCTTAACGAACACTATTCACAGTATTGCCCTAACGACAGGACTACTCTCCTCTGCCCATGCTGCCGTTACTCTCGGCTCAAGCCAAGGCTATGAGGCCAGTCTTAGTGGGGCAATTCCAGTTTTTTTGGTGCTTTCTAATCACGATAGCTTCGCAGGAAATAGTGGTGAAAATGCCGCCCGTATTCAGTCTGGTTTTAATCCTGCCAATATTACTTTCCACGTCAAAGCACCGACGAGTGACGGCTTAACGGTGTCGGCACATATTCAATACAACACGCACCTACAAGGTTCAGGCCAACAAAATAGTGGTGCCTTTGAAAGCCGTGTCGCAGAAATTGTCGTGGATGGCGATTTTGGTAGCGTCAGTATTGGCAAAGGTTTTGGTATTTTTAATAGCTCGGCCATTGGTGATATTGGCAGTGGTTATGGTGTCGGCTGGTTAGGTGGCGGCGCAGATACCGCTAATGCTACAGGTGGCCATATTGGTACAGGCTATGTCTACGCCAACTTCAATCCGCATATTACCTACACCTCCACCGATATGAATGGTCTAAAATTTAAAATTGGCGCAATCAATCCTGAAGACCCAGATGGTTATGACACAAAAAAAGTCGAAACTAACATGCCACGTTTAGAAGGCCAACTTGACTATGCAAGTGGCTCTAGCGACGGTGGCTTTAAGTTATGGACAGGATTTATGTACCAAACCATCCAATTGATGGATAAAGATTATGATTATAATTTGACTGGCATTGATGTGGGTGGTCATGTTGATGTCGGTAATGCAGGCTTAACATTGGCATACACGGACACTAAAGGCATTGGTGCCGATGGTCTCTATGGTTTTGGTGGCATTAATGATGCCGAAGTACAAGCAACACAATGGTATATCGAGGCTGACTATGTACTCAACAAAACCACATTTGGTTTGAGTTATGGCGAAGGTCAACAAGATGCGACCGTCACCGCTGTTGGTGCTGCAAAAGCCATCACCAACAAACTAGGTATGCTGTTTTTTCATCATCACCTCACGCCTAGTTTTACTTTGATTGGCGAAATTCAAGATTATAGCTCAGACGCACAAGCAGACTACAATGCGTATATAGTCGGTGCACAATTTAATTTTTAGGGTAGGTTGCATAGTAGGGGCGCAACGCTTGCGCCCTGTTGTTTTCCTGTTGTTTAGGGCGCGAGCGTCGCGCCCCTACGGAAGCGATGTTAATTATGCAAACTACCTGCTTT
>JBKJUH010000016.1:0-6639 GCA_046590075.1 Agitococcus sp. | reverse complement strand
TTATGGTGGCAGATATGGTTAATAACACTTAATAGGCGAGTGTAGGTGAGCCTGAAAGTGGCGACAATGACTAAATCGCGGCCTTGGCTTGTCTTAAAAGCAATACGTCATGGTGAGGCCAAAGCATCACGGGTGTAAAGAATTACCAACAGACTCATCTCCCCCACTTAAACCATGACAATAAACGCGCTATAGTCAACGACATAATCGAATAATACAGTACCACTAACAATGAAAAAAAATACTATCTCCTTTCGTATAGATACGCGCTGGTGTTTAGACGAACTGCTAAAAGATAACCGTATTAGCCAACGTGACGCCAATTTAGTGGCCACAACCGCACGCAGCCGAGACAAAATTCATTGGCATCCGTTGCAGATTATTGCTGAGTTTGATTTTATTGATCCTGCTAAACCCACCACAAAACTCAGTATTGACAGCTTAACCGCATGGCTTGCTGACAAAGCAGGGCAGTCGGTATTTCATATCGACCCGTTAAAAATCAATGCAGGCGTAGTCACCGCTGTCATGTCTTATGCCTTTGCCGAGCGTCATGGCATTTTGGCGGTACAAGTTTTTAAGGATGAAGTGGTCATCGCCAGCGCCCAGCCTTTTCATCATGAGTGGGAAGAAAATCTTAAACATACCTTAAAGGGCAAAGTCATTACGCGGGTGATGGTGAATCCAGCACAATTACATCGTTATAGTATTGAATTTTATAAATTAGCGCGCGCCATTGAAGGGGCAAATAATAGCGATTCAGTCAACAGTAATACCAACCGTATTGGCAATTTTGAACAGTTATTAGACCTCGGCAATAGTCAAAATCCTGATGCTAACGACCAACACATCGTCAATATTGTCGATTGGTTATTGCAATATGCCTATGACCAACGCGCCAGTGATATTCATTTAGAACCACGCCGCGACTCAGGCCGAGTACGCTTTCGTATCGACGGCATTTTGCACAATATTTATGAGTTTCCTGGCCAAATTATGACTGCGGTCATCTCGCGGATTAAAATTTTGGGACGTATGAACGTTGCTGAAAAACGCAAACCGCAAGATGGTCGTCTTAAAACGCGTAATACTCGCGCTCAAGAAATTGAGCTGCGTTTATCAACCTTACCGACGGTGTTTGGTGAGAAATTGGTGATGCGTATTTTTGACCCTGAAGTGTTGGTGCGCGGCTTCAAAGAATTGGGTTTGGTCGGTAGCGATTTCGATAAATGGCAAAAGATGGTCAAAGAACCCAACGGCATTATTTTAGTTACTGGGCCAACAGGTTCGGGAAAAACCACCACCCTGTATTCGACCTTAAAACAATTGGCGACCGAAGAAGTCAATGTGTGTACCGTCGAAGACCCGATAGAAATGGTGGAAGCCAGTTTTAATCAAATGCAGGTTCATCATGGCATTGACTTAGGTTTTGCCGAAGGTATACGTGCGTTAATGCGCCAAGACCCTGATATTATTATGGTGGGAGAGGTGCGAGACCACGACACCGCAGATATGGCGACACAAGCGGCCTTAACGGGGCATTTGGTGTTATCCACCTTACATACCAATGATGCACCCTCGTCAATCACCCGCTTGATTGATTTAGGTGTCGCTCCATTTTTAATTACCTCTACGGTTGTTGGCGTGATGGCGCAACGTTTGGTGCGTACCTTGTGTCCGCATTGTAAAATTGAGGGCAATTGTGAGGAAACGGCTTGGTTAGAATTAACGCAGCCGTGGACAGCAACCATGCCAACGAAAATTTACGCGCCTAAAGGCTGTTTAGAATGTCGAGATACAGGTTATTTAGGGCGAGTCGGCTTATACGAAATTATGCTGATGAGTAATGACATCAAGCGTTTATTAAATGACAGTGCACCGTTAACGGAATTGAAAAAACAAGCTTATCGTGAAGGATTATTGCCATTGCGTTTAGCAGGCGCACAAAAAGTGGCGCAAGGTTTTACCACCATAGAAGAAGTATTGCGGGTTGTGCCGTTGAATTGAGTGTAGGTCGGCCTTTAGGCCGACTTCATTATTGTGTTATCAAAAAGCGTTGCCATAACTGTTGCCTTGTATCCCAATACAACAATGACTCAAGGTTAATCTCCGTTAAGCGCACCGAAATATCCACGCCACGCTCCCCTTCTTTGGTGCTAATGACCAAGCCTTCCTCAGTAATCTCCATAATCCAACCTTGTAATACATCACCATTACTGAGCGTAAACCTTTGTTGGTTACCTTTGTCGGCAAAATGAGCAAATTGTTCGGCCAAAATCATTGGTTTTTATCCTGTTTTGGGGGGGATGCTGCGCTAAGAAGAGAGTTCTTATTAGCCTTTAGTCAAATTCATAATCAAGTGAATCATGAGCTCTTTGTGTTGCGGGTCAGATTGTGCCACCAGAAGCGCAATCGCCGCTAGCGCATTGTCATTGATTTTTAATTCACCATCTAATTTTAAGTGATGTTTATTTAACGTCAAAAACCAAATGAATAAAAATGCACCAATGCGCTTATTGCCATCGGTAAATGGATGATTTTTAATGACAAAATATAATATGTGTGCGGCCTGTGCTTCTATACTGGGGTACAGATATTCACCGCCAAACGACTGCGTGACATTTACGACTTACGCATCGCACCGCGATTAGCGCGTTTTGTGAACATAAGGCCGCCTAAAGCGGCCGAAATGTGAACAAATAAGCGATAACCGCGTAAGTCCTAATGGCCTAGCAAGCCTGCAAAACTGTCATCTTTCATGCGCCCAAACAAATCACTCGCTTCCCCGCGTGCCAATAAATCGGTTTTTAACAACGCTACTGCCGCGCAAGCAGGTTCAAATTCAACTTCAAAAAGCAATTCATCCTTAAAACCTTCAACAGACAAACGCTCGCTGTCAAATTGGTTCAACAGTACAAAAGTCTGCGCATAATCTGCAATTACTTTGGCTAAGCCACGCGCTTCGGTTAAATTTGCTTGCTCAATTAACGTGTTTTGAAACAACGTCAATGTGCGTTCAAGTTGACGAATGTTCTCTTGCTGTACGCGCAAGCGTTCTTCATTGAGGGTGTAACCGCGCACCAAATGTTCTTTTAAGGTGCGAGTTGCCCATTGCCGAAATTGTGTGCCACGTTGAGACTTTACCCGATAGCCAACAGAGATAATTACGTCAAGATTAAAATGCGCCACCTGATAAATCTTGCCATCATCGGCAGTATATGCAAAATCTGCATATACTGAATCGCGTTTTAACTCTCCCTCCGCAAACACATTGCGAATGTGTCTCGACACCACCGATTGGTCGCGCCCAAACAGCTCAACCATCTGCGCCTGTGACAACCAAATGGTGTCTTTTTCTAAAGAAACCGTTAATTTTGTTTGCCCATCGGCTGCTTCAAAAATCTCAATGCTATTCATGATGTACTCCATTTTTTTGCAAGGGCAAGTTTCAAACCCGCCCCTACATAAAACTATCTCTTCTCAGGAGTCCAACCTTTAGGGCGCTCATAGTCCGCATTGCTGAGAAATTTCTCGCGTTGCTCATCTAAAAAAACGTGCGTTTCAGGTTGCATGACATTCAGGTGGTTTTCGTTAATTAACATGGTTTGATGTTTTAACCATTCTTGCCATGCTTGTTTAGACACCGCATCAAACACCGCCTGACCTTTAACACCCGGAAACGGCGCAAAAGCTAAACCTTCCATTTCTTGCTGATATTTTCGACACATCACCATACGAGTCATTATCTTTATCCTCTTACGACCACAACTGTCGTTGTCTAACATGATTTGCCGTTCATCCTGAGCCTGTCGTACTTCGACAAACTCAGTATGAGCGAGCCTGTGAATGGTTCGACGGGCTCACCATGAACGGTGATTAAGCAATACGCTGACGCGCACGTCCAACAGCCGCTAACACTTGATTCGGCGCAGTACCCCCAATATGGTTACGCGCATTAACCGAACCTTCGAGTGTTAAAACAGCAAACACATCATCCGCAATGGTGTCGGAAAACTGTTGCAACTCCGCCAGTGTCATCACGCTTAAATCTTGATGAGTTTGCACGCCATAAGCCACGGCTTTGCCGACAATTTCGTGCGCGTCTCTAAAAGCCGTACCTTTTTTGACTAAATAATCGGCCAAGTCGGTGGCGGTAGCAAAACCTCGCAAGGCGGCAGCACGCATTTCGTCACGACGCGGTTGCAATGCGGGTACCATATCGGCAAAGGCGCGTAAACACGCTTGCAAGGTATCTATCGCGTCAAATAACGGCTCTTTATCTTCTTGATTGTCTTTGTTGTAGGCTAAGGGTTGGCCTTTCATCAAGGTTAATAAACTAATTAAGTGACCATTGACGCGTCCTGTTTTACCGCGCACTAATTCGGGTACATCGGGGTTTTTCTTTTGCGGCATAATGCTTGAGCCAGTACAAAAACGGTCAGGAATATCCACAAACTTAAACTGTTGCGAGTTCCACAAAATCAATTCTTCGCTCATGCGTGACAGGTGCATCATGGCGATAGCTGCGGCGGAGCAAAACTCAATGGCAAAGTCACGGTCAGAAACGGCATCTAACGAGTTTTCGCACACCGCCTCAAAACCTAAGAGTTCAGCAGTATAGGCGCGGTCAATGGGGTAAGTGGTGCCTGCTAAGGCTGCAGAACCTAAAGGCATACGGTTAACACGTTTACGGCAGTCAGCTAAACGCTCATCATCACGTACCAGCATTTCAAACCATGCTAATAAATGATGGCCAAAGGTCACGGGCTGTGCGGTTTGTAAATGGGTAAAACCAGGCATAATGGTGGCGGCTTCACGTTCGGCAACAGCCAACAAGCCTTGCTGTAAACGTTTTAGTACAAGGCGGGTACGGTCGATTTCGTCGCGTAAATACAAACGAATATCGGTTGCCACTTGGTCATTTCGGCTGCGTCCTGTATGCAGTTTTTTACCCGTAATACCAATGCGCTCAGTGAGACGTGCTTCAATGTTCATGTGCACATCTTCTAAGTCCACACGCCAGTCAAAACGCTTGGCTTCGATGTCGGCTTGAATCGCGGCTAAACCGTCAATAATGGCATCGCGTTCAGCAGCGGTTAACACGCCGACTTTGGCCAACATGGTGGCATGGGCGCAAGAACCTTGAATATCGTGTAAGTATAATCGTTTATCAAACGTCACAGACGCGGTAAACTCGGCGACAAAGGCATCGGTTGCTTCACTAAAGCGACCGCCCCACATAGAAGAAGATGGTGCAGATGGTGTAGTAGTCATACGGATTCATTTGAGATTAAAAATAAAAATATACGCACTATGCCCAGACAACAGCGCATAGTGCGTTAACGAGTATAACAGGAATTATGCCAAAATCGCCGCTGGTACCAAATGCCGAAGCTCGTGTCGATGACTTCTTTTTGCCTGATTTTTGCAATATGAAAGCGGTATTGCGGCTATTGGTGGTCACCGAGTTATTAGCTGTTTTTTTGACGGTAACAGAGTTGCGGGTGTTAACGCCATTTCCGTGGGCGGATTTAGGCTTAAAGTCGTTTTTACTCGCTTGGGTGGCAATGAGCATTGCCGTGTTAATGTGCTGGTTGCGTCCGCATTTACACGTGATTAAACGCTCATATGCCGCGTTTGTCGTGTTGTTTTTGTTTGTTATGTTAGTGGCATTTTTTACTTTTGTTGCCGAAGGCATTCTGTTGTTTTTAAATATTCGTCAGCAAGGGGATGTTAATCTCCCCGTCGCGTTAGTGCGTAATGTGCTGATGAGTGGCATTATTGGCGGATTAGTACTACGCTACTTCTATTTGCAAGAACAATTGTTTCATCGGCAACGCACCGAGTTAACGGCGCGCGTACAGGCATTACAAGCGCGTATTCGCCCGCATTTTTTGTTTAACTCGATGAATATTATTGCCAGTTTGATTATGGTTGACCCCGAAAAAGCCGAACATGTGGTTGAAGACTTATCAGCATTGTTTAGGGCGAGTTTGAAGGCCGAAGGTGAAGTTGCCCTCAGTGATGAAATAAGTCTCTGTAACAGTTACTTGAATATCGAAAAATTACGTTTAGGCAAACGCTTGGATTTTGAATGGCGTTTTGATAATTTGCGCTCGGACTTGCGTATTCCTGCATTAACCTTGCAGCCCTTACTAGAAAACGCGATTTATCATGGTGTTGAGTTAAGTGATGACGGTGGCAAGGTGACTATCTTGTTATCATGGACGGGACAAGAGCTTAATGTCGTTATTACCAATCCGTATTATGAAGATAAAAAAAGTACCCACAAGAGCAATAATATGGCCGTTGATAATATTCGTGAACGTTTACAGGCGCATTACGGAGAAAAGGCTAAGCTTAAAACACAGGCCACAGGTCAGATATTCACCACCCACATTAGTTATCCACTAGCGTATGGCGAAGAGTATATTCACCTCTCTAAATAACACTCAACAATACTAATAATGATGGAGGCAATATGAGAGTTTTAGTCTGCGACGATGAAGCCTTGGCGCGTGATCGTTTGGTGCGTTTATTGCGCGATGCCGATGAATGTGAAGTCGTTGGCGAGGCTGAAAATGGTCGTGATGCCCTGCAAAAAGTACAAATGCTCACCCCTGATGTTGTCTTATTAGA
>JBKJUH010000365.1:0-4164 GCA_046590075.1 Agitococcus sp. | reverse complement strand
CTTTTACGAAGCGCGACAAGCCAAACAAACCTTAACGCGGATTATGGTGGTTGAAGGTTATTTAGACGTGATTGCCGTACATCAAGCAGGTTTACCGTTTGCCGTTGCTACCTTAGGCACAGCCACTAGCACTACGCATGTTGAACGTATCTTTCGTAGCGTGTCGAATATTATTTTTTGTTTTGATGGCGATAATGCAGGACGCAAAGCCGCTTGGCGCGCCTTAGAATCGGCTTTACCTGCGCTGAAAGAAGGCGTCAGTGCCAGCTTTTTATTTTTACCCGACGGCCAAGACCCTGACTCACTGATTCGCCAAGAAGATAAAGATGCGTTTAATCAACGGATTAGCAGTGCTTTACCGTTGGCTGACTTCTTGTTTAATCATTTAAGTGAAGATTTGAATTTAGCGTCTTTAGAAGGCAAAAGCCGTTTAGCCAGTTTAGCCAAACCACTCATCGACAAAGTACCTGTGGGTGTATTTCGGCAATTATTATGGCAACGCTTGAGCCAACTGACAGGCTTAGACGACCAAACCTTAAAAACCGCACTGCCCTCTGCCATGCCGATGCCTCAACCCGTATTCAATGAAGAAAATGTGACGTTGGCGACACGGCCTGTGCGTCGCCAATATGAAGTTCGCACCCATAATCGCCAACAAAGTATTGGCGGTCGCTCGTCGTTAAGTGACAAAGCCATTCAATTATTACTGCAAAAATCGACAGCCGCCACGACGCTTGATGTTGCCACTTTAAGCACGCAATTACCCGTTGAATCCTCGCTGTTATTAGACATCATTGATTTTTGCCAACAGCATCCCGATTGCACCATTATTGCTATTTTGGGGGCATGGGAAGGCACCGCAGAAGGCGCACATCTCAAAGCCTTAGCAGAAGATGCGACGTTTAGCCCAGCATTGAATGTTGAAGGAGAGCTAAATGATATTTTCAATCAATTAAGAAAAGAAAACCTCAATCAACTATTAAAAGAAACCAGCAAATTTACCGTACAAGTGCAACTCAAAAACGAATTACGTGCCTTAACGAAGCTTCTGCAAAAAAAACCAGAGTGAACTCCTCCGCCCTTTTCCCCTTCTTGACAGTGTGTGCTATACTAGTAGTCTTGCTTGCATCACCGAGACCTTCGCATGACTAACGAGCGCACGCCAACCGAACACCAAACAAAAACGACTTCACAAGTCGCAGCCCTTATCGCGCGCGGTAAAGAGCAAGGTTATTTAACTTATGCTGAGCTGAATGACCATTTACCTGAATCTATCACTGAAACCGAGCAAATTGAAGACATTATTCAAATGCTCAATGATTTGGGTATTCCTGTCCACGAACGTGCGCCTGAAGCGGACGATTTACTGCTTGAAGAAACACCTGACGCCCAAGACGACGAAGTCGCTGCCGAAGAAGCCGTTGCCGTTTTAACCTCCGTTGAAACCGAACCCGGCCGCACTACCGACCCTGTGCGTATGTATATGCGCGAAATGGGTACGGTCGAGCTATTGACCCGTGAAGGCGAAATTGCCATAGCCAAACGCATTGAAGAAGGCATTCGTGATGTCTTAAATGCCATGGCGCATTGGCCAACGACCGTTAGCAGTGTCTTGGCGGATTATGACCGTGTGAATGCAGGCGAACGTCGTTTAGCCGATATTCTTGTTGGTTATTTGGACTTAGAAGACACCACCGTTATTCCTGAAGTGGTTGAAGAAGCTGAATTGCCTATCGTGGTTGAAGAAGGCGCAAAGGTTGCTGAAATTGACCTCGATAGCGAAGAAGTTGCGGAAGGCGCAACCGAAGAAGAAGACGAAGTTGAAGCAGGTCCAGACCCTGAATTAGCACGTATTCGCTTTACGGAATTAGCCGAACAATATCAAGCCACACTTGCGGTATTAACTGCCAGTGGCCGCATCAGTGCTGAAGGCCAAGAAGCGTTAGGCAAACTCGCTAATATTTTCATGCTCTTTAAGCTCACGCCGCGTTTGTTTGATGCGCTGGGTCAAGAGTTGCGTATAGGTCAAGATGCTGTTCGTGCGCAAGAAAAAGCGATTATGGTGTTGTGTATTCGCCGCGCCAAAATGGATCGTAAAGTTTTCATCAAAGACTTTCCTGGCCATGAAGTCAATTTAGATTGGGTTGATAGCCACATTGCCGCTGACAAAGCATGGAGCGCAGGCTTCAAGCAATATCGTGAAGACATCATACGCGCGCAAAAGAAACTCATTGCCCTGCAAGACGAAACAGGTTTAATGATTGCCGAAATTAAAGACATTAATCGTCGTATGTCGATTGGTGAAGCCAAAGCGCGTCGTGCGAAAAAAGAAATGGTCGAAGCCAACTTGCGTTTGGTGATTTCGATTGCGAAAAAATACACCAATCGTGGTTTGCAGTTCCTCGATTTGATTCAAGAGGGCAACATTGGCTTGATGAAAGCGGTGGACAAGTTTGAATATCGTCGTGGTTATAAGTTCTCGACTTATGCCACAAGGTGGATTCGTCAAGCCATTACCCGTTCGATTGCTGACCAAGCGCGTACCATTCGTATTCCTGTACATATGATTGAAACGATTAACAAAATTAATCGGGTTTCTCGTCAAATGTTGCAAGAAATGGGACGTGAGCCTTCACCTGAAGAATTAGGTGAACGTTTAGAAATGCCCGAAGATAAAGTGCGGAAAGTGTTAAAAATCGCCAAAGAACCCATTTCGATGGAAACACCGATTGGCGACGATGAAGACTCCCATTTAGGCGACTTTATTGAAGACACCACTATTACCTCACCTGTGGATGCCGCGACTGCTGAAGGCTTGCGTGAAGCAACCCGTGAAGTTTTAGCTAACTTAACACCGCGCGAAGCGAAAGTATTAAGAATGCGTTTTGGTATTGATATGAATACCGACCATACCTTAGAAGAAGTCGGCAAACAGTTTGATGTCACGCGTGAGCGTATTCGTCAAATTGAAGCCAAAGCCTTGCGTAAATTACGTCATCCATCGCGTTCTGAGCATTTACGCTCGTTCTTGGATAACGAGTAAACATAACAGACTGAATAGTCTTGTTTTAAAAAGCCTCTTTGCGTAAGGTACAACGTCAACTGTACCCCACCGCTTAGGGGCTTTTTGCATCTGTAGGGGCGAATTTATTCGCTATATTTAGCGAATAAATTCGCCCCTACAGCTCGTGTAACTTTATCCCACATTATTAATAGCCTTCCCCAACCAATAATATTATGAACTCCTTCAACCTCCACGACATTGCCACCTTTTTAGCCATTGCCGACTGTGGCAGCTTAACGCAAGCCGCTGACCGTTTAGGCTTATCTAAATCCATTGTCAGTAAACGCCTGAAACGCCTAGAAGAAATGTTAGGTGTCGCCCTACTCCATCGCTCGACGCGCGGTGTGACTACAACCGTTCATGGCCAAGCGTTTCATAGTCGCGCCTCCGCCATTTTGCAAGAACTAGAAGCGGCTGCCGAAGAAGTCACCGAACGCAACGAAAACCTCTGTGGCTCGTTACGCATTGCCGCACCCGTTACCTTTGGCACGATGTATTTAGGCAAATTACTGTTTCCTTTTATTGCTAAACATCCCCGCTTAGATGTGGATATTCATTTAGATGACAAAACCGAAGATATTATTCAAGAACGTTACGACTTAGCCATTCGTATAAGTAATGATCCAGGTTTATCACTGAAAGCACGACCGCTAGGATTATGTCGGCGTGTGGTGGTTTGCAGCCCAAGCTATGCCGAAACGAAAGACATAAAAACGCTATTTGATGATTTGTTTGCCCATGAGTTTATTGGTTATAGCAATATCGCTAACAGTCAATTATGGGGATTTTTACCGCAAAACGACCAACATCGTAGCCATCATATTCACAGTCGTTTTACCTCTAATAATGGGGAAATGGGGCGAGATGCGGCTATTGCAGGCTTAGGTTTATCAGTAATGCCGTTGTTTATTGTTGCTGAAGCCTTACGCAATGGTCAGTTGATTAACGCCATGCCCGAAGTTGAACTCGCGCCTATTCCTATTTATGCCGTGTATCCGCCCACACGTTATATTTCTAAAAAAGTGCGTATAGTGATAGACCATTTATGCCATGAATTAGGCAGTAATCCACCGTGGGAACAAGATTTACCTTGCCAAGTA
>JBKJUH010000187.1:0-5515 GCA_046590075.1 Agitococcus sp. | reverse complement strand
CTCCAATCGCCCTGAAATTGTCGTGGACTTATGGCGATTGGAGTCAGGGAAGAACTGCTTTTCCACCAACTTCATGCCTAATATACCAATCGCTAAAGCAGCGATGGTGGCGGTTAAGGTAATCCAGCGATAATTAACACACCATGCAACGGTACGACGCACCGCGTTATAAAAGGGCGAATCAAAGACTTCAATATGTTCTGCTGTGCCTTTAGGATGCTCTTTTAATAGGCGATAACCTAAAAACGGCACAAAATACACCGAGACAAACCACGAGACAATTAGCGCGGTCGAGGTGACAGCAAAAATGGCAAAAGTGTATTCACCGACGGCTGAATTGGCTAAACCAATCGGTAAAAATCCTGTGGCCGTGATGAGTGTACCTGTGAGCATAGGCATTGCCGTTGTCGTATAGGCGTGAATACTGGCCGTCAGTCGGTCATATCCTTCTTCCAGTTTACGCACCGTCATTTCGACGACAATAATCGCATCGTCCACCAATAAGCCGAGGGCAATAATCAACGAGCCTAAGGAGATTTTGTGTAAGTCGATGCCCCAGCGTTCCATAATCAAAAAGGTAATGGCTAATACGGTGGGAATAGATAAACCGACAACTAAACCCGGCCGTAAGTCGATGCGCCACGGTTTGCTATGAATGCCTAAGGCTAGAAAACTCACCGCTAAGACAATGATTAAGGCTTCAGCTAAGGTTTGTAGAAACTCGCGTACGGAGCGGTTCACCGATTTTGGCTGGTCTTGAACTTGGCTTAATTCAATGCCTGCGGGCAAGGTTTCGCGTAGTTTTTGACTGGCAATGGCAAGGTCTTTACCTAGGGCAATAATGTCGCCACCACGCGCCATCGAAATACCTAAGGCAATGACTTCTTTACCGTTATGTCGGACTTTGGGCGCAGGTGGGTCTTGGTAGCCACGTTCGATATGGGCAATATCACCCAAGTTAAAACTGCGATTGTTAAAACGTAATGGCATTTTTTTGATGTCATCAATGTTGTCGAATTGGCCTGTAATACGGATTTGCATATCATCGTTCGGCGTGCGTAATACACCTGCATATTCGATGGTGTTTTGTTGATTGATGGCGTTAATTACTTGGCGCATATCAATGCCCATACGCGCAAGTTTCTTTTGGGAGATTTCAACAAAAATCTGTTCTTTCTGTACGCCATATTCTGCTACTTTGGCGACATTAGGCACGCGTAATAACTCTTGGCGTACTTCGTCGGCGTGTTCTTTTAACTCGGCATAGGAAAATCCATCGGCAGATAATGCGTAAATCACGCCAAAAACATCACCAAATTCATCGTTATAAAATGGCCCTTGTACAGCTTGTGGTAAACGGTTTTTTATATCACCCGTTTTTTTGCGGATGGTGTACCAAATGTTCGGAATGTCGTGCGGCGGTGCGGAGTCTTTAACTTCAATAAAAATCGTCGTTTCGCCTGCTTTCGAGTAGCTGCGAATTTTGTCGATATATGGCACTTCTTGTAGTGTTTCTTCGAGTTTGTCGGTCACTTGTTCGGACATTTGCAGCGCGGTTGCACCTGGCCAAAAAGCACGAACTACCATCACTCTAAAGGTAAACGGTGGGTCTTCGTCTTGCCCCAATTGAAAATAAGAGGCGATACCCGCCATGAGTAACACGATGAGCAAATAAACGGTAATCGCAGGGTTTTCAATGGCAATACGTGAAATGTTAAATCGATTAGCATCGGGCATTTTCATGGTATTTGTCCTTACTGTGCGGCAACAGTGGTGGTCATCGGTTTGACTTGTTGGCCTTCATACAACACATGAACACCTGCAATCACCACTTGTTGGCCTGTCACCAAGCCTGTGACTAAAACATCGTTGCCATCTATGCCTACGACTTGAATTGGGGTGCTTTTTAGGGTTTTTGTTTGTGGTTGATATTGCCAGACACTGGTTTGTTGGTCGCGGCCAATTAAGGCACTGGTGGGTAGCTTAATGGCACTGGTTGGTTGATTCAGCGTTAAATGTAAGGTCGCCGATTGCCCTAAAGCAAAGGCGTTATTGGCGGCTTGAATGCTATAACGGGCGCGGAATGTGCGAGTAACAGGGTCGGCGACGGCCGATAACTCGCGTAACTGGGCGGGATATCTACTTTGCGGTTGCGCCCATAATGATACTTCAGCTTTGGGAACATTTTGAGCGATGGTGCGACGGTCTTCGGGAAACTCAACGACAATTTCACGCGCACCTTGTTGGGCAATGGTGACAATAGGCTGACCAGCACTGACTACCATGCCTGTATCGGCTTGGACTTGACTGACAACCCCATCACTGTCAGCACGTAAAATGGTGTCGTCAATGCGGTTGCTATCTAAAGATGAGTTACTTTCTACACTTTTGAGCCGAGCGGCAGCGGCGGAAACGGCAACACGTTTGCGGTCTAAATCTAACTCTGACACAAACTGCTGGCTTTGCAGTTCTTTATAACGACGATATTCGGCTTCGGCTAATGCCACATCCGACTTAGCAGCCGTCACTTGTGAACTGCTGGCAGCTTTAGCAATTTGATAGTCTCGTGGGTCTAACTCGGCTAATGCTTGACCTCGCTTCACCGTTTGCCCTGTTTCAACTAAACGACGGACAATTTTGCCACTGACGCGAAAACCTAAGGGAGATTCTACGCGCGCGCGAATTTCACCCGCGAGCTCTAATTGCTGACTGCCGCTGGTGGGCGCAATGGTCGTCAATTTTACAAGGCGTGGTTTTTCACCTTGAATCGGTGGCTTTTCGCAAGCGATTAAACTCAGGCTCAAACCTGCAATCAGAGTGATAAGAGCTGCGTGGCGGTTGGTCAACGAGTTAGACATAGGATGTCGCTCCAAGTGTCGGTAGTAATAAAGGTGATGTACTAAAGCCATTGATAAGTAGTGTAGCGACTTCATCAATTAATGCGGCGGTTTGTTGTGGACTTGCTAAATAGGGTGCAAGTTCTACTTGTAAATGGGCAGGAATCACTAAAGAGCGTAAAAACCCCATAATCAAGACATGACGCGCGACGGACGGAATGGGGCGAAAATCGCCATCACGCACCGCTTGATTAAATAAGGCATCTAAACGCGCTAAATACGGACGCATATAAGTGTTACGTAAATAATCGGCGCGTTTGTTACTGTTATCACCTTCACGAAAAATAAAGGTTAAGGCAGTAGGATTAGCAATTAAGTTTTTGAGTGACAATGGCAAATTTTGCCGTAAGGCTTGAGCAGGTTGACTGCTTTGCGCGAGTGCTTCTAAGTTTTCGGTCAACGTCGCCATTAGCGGCTGAATAAAAGCATCGGCAGCCTCTTGCCATAACTGTTGTTTAGAACCGAAATGATGATGTAATAAGCTATCACTGACCCCACATTGACTGGCAATTTGGCGCAGCGACACGCCGTCATAACCCTGTTCGGCAAAGGCAATAAACGCTTGCTGCACGATGTCGGGTCGCGACATAACGTGTTCTTGGCCACGAGGGCGACCGCGAAGGCGAGGGCATACATTCATAGCAAACTATTTAATTGGTCAACTGCCCAATTAAATACCATGACCGAAAATGAATGTCACGTTGACAGTGTCAAGATTTAGGTAAAAAAGAGAAAAGTGTGAACTGGTTGGTGTTTTTGGGGTGTATCAACAAGACTTAGGCATTAGCGTAAAAAATTTACCGTTTATGGTGAGCCTGTCGAACCATTGGCATAAAGCACTTCGACAGGCTCAGTGCGAACGGAAAAATGAAAGAAACTTTTAACTTAATTTGCAGTCGATAATAAACGATGGTTTGCAAAATATCGGCTATTGCATACACTCACAGCCATTAAATCAGGACTTACGCATCGCACTGCGATTAGCGCGTTTTGTGAACATAAAGCCGCCTAAAGCGGCTGAAATGTGAACAAATAAGCGAAAACCGCGTAAGTCCTATAAAATGTACGGAGCAAATCATGGCCACTGCTGAAGTGATCACTCTGATGAGTGAGCTGGAGTATTTAGAGGGTGAACAGCACTCTGAATGCAAGCATGAATATATAGATGGCCAAGTTTATGCCATGTCTGGCGCGAGTAATAATCACAACTTGATTGCGATGAATGTATCTGGCGAGTTTAGAAATCAGTTAAAAGGCCAGCCTTGTCGCTCATACATGTCCGATATGCAGGTTAAAGTCGGCAGTAAATATTTTTATCCTGACGTGATGGTCGATTGCACAGAGCTATCGGGTGATAGTCGTTACACTGAAGCCCCCACGATTCTTGTTGAAGTGTTGTCAAAATCGACTCGCCGTACCGATAAAAATGTCAAACGAATGGCTTACACCCAACTACACAGCCTTGAAGAATATGTGTTGATTGAGCAAGATGCCGTTGAAGTAGAAGTCATGCGCCGAAGTTCAGGGTGGCAACCCCAATATTATTATTTGGGTGATGAGATTTTCTTTGAGTCTATTGCTTTGACGCTGGCGGTCGAAGAAATTTATGATCGTGTGCAAAACCAAGATATGAGTGAGTGGTTAATGCAAAAGGCAATATCCCAGTAAGTGTGGTGGCTAAGTTAAGTCGGGTTGAAACCCGACCTACAGTTTACTCAAACTCACGATCAACAAAGTTTAACTCAGGATTTTTGGTTTTTTTACCCGCAATTTTGAAGTTTTTACCCAATAACAAACGACGTTGCCAGCGTTTTTCTAAGGTCAAGGTTTCTGACTCTGACAGCGTTTCCATCGCATTCAGCACTCGTTTGGCCGCTAAAACGGCATCAGGTGAACGTGCAGCAATTTCATTGGCTAAGACTAAGGCTTTGGCCATGGGGTCTTGGTCAACATGAGACACTAAACCGAAGGCTTTGGCATCTGTGCCGCTAATAGCGCGTGCGGTCATGGTTAATTCTTTGGCGACATCTAAACCCACCAAACCACGTAAGGTCACGCTAATGGCCATATCTGGCACTAAACCCCAACGTGCTTCCATAATCGCTAATTGGGCATCGGGCGTGGTGATTCTAAAGTCTGCACCCAAAGCCAGTTGCATGCCTGCACCAAAACAATGGCCATGAATAGCCGCAATAACGGGCACAGGCAAATCACGCCAAATCAAAAATACCCGTTGAAACAAATTAGGGCCAGGGCGAGACAGTTCCCACATGGCAGTGACAATATTGCGTGGGCTTTGTAAGTCACCGAGGTCTATACCTGCGCTAAAAGATGTGCCTTCACCCGTCAAAATAACCGCACGCACATTACGTAGTTCTTGGAGCTCTTCGCCGACTTTGAGCAATTCGCGCAGCATGGCAAAACTCATGGCATTGCGTTTTTCTGGCCGATTAAGGCGCACTTCAACAATATTATTGGGATGATTGATAATTTGAATAAGGTTAGACATAGTGTGATTTTCGTTGATGTGAAAACCCTATGCTAAACCATCTGAAAAAGTCCTTCTAGCCAAGAATGAGAAATATAAACGAGTAGCATGTCATCATTGACTGACTAAA
>JBKJUH010000412.1:0-4665 GCA_046590075.1 Agitococcus sp. | reverse complement strand
TCAAAGTGAATATAATTCAACTTTAACATTAAATAAATGAGTTTGCCTCATGTTTGTTGTTGCTTCATCAATTTAAGATGAGGCTAGTGTGCAGCAACAACAAACATGAGGCAAACTCATTTATTTAATGTTAAAGTTGAATTATATTCACTTTGAGTATCATCATGCTCGATATTCGGCAGTTAAAAACCTTAGCCGCGATTCGTGATACGGGTTCATTAGCAGAGGCGGCAGAACGCTTGCATCTGACACAATCGGCACTTTCGCATCAATTAAAAGACTTAGAGAGTATTTTAGCTTTACCGCTACTGATTCGTAAAACGCGTCCTCCGCGTTTTACTAAAGCAGGTGAACGCTTATTGCTGTTGGCGGATAATGTCTTGCCGTTATTTCGTGAAAGCGAACGCGACTTAGCAAAACTGCGCGGCGGCCAAGCAGGACGACTGATTTTAGCCATTGAATGTCATAGTTGTTTTGAATGGTTAATGCCAACACTTAATCAATATAGAGACAATTGGCCTGATGTCGAAATTGACTTTCACAGTGGTTTTCAAGGGGATGCTCAAGACCGTTTATTATCACGCGAGTTAGATTTAGTGGTGACTTCTAACCCTAATCATCATCCTGAACTCAGGTTTGTGCCGTTATTTCATTATGAGTCAGTGTTGGTGGTTGCCAAACAACATCCTTTAGCGCAACAGCCGTATATTCAAGCGCAAGACTTAGCCCACGAAACCTTAATCTCCTACCCTGTGGATAGTGAACGCTTAGATATTTTTCAGCACTTTTTAACACCCGCAGGCATTAAACCTGCGCGTATTCGTACCAGTGAATTGACCTTAATGATGGTGCAATTAGTCGCTAGTGGTCGCGGTGTGTGTGCCTTGCCGAATTGGGTGGCGGCCGAATATTTAACCCGCGATTGGGTAAAGTCAGTTTCTTTAGGTGAAAAAGGCGTGTGGTGTACTTTATATGCCGCTATTCGCGCCGAAGACCAATCATTGGCTTTTATTGAAGATTTTTTGCAAACGGCAACAGCGAATTGTCACACTGGTTTGGCTGGCGTGAGGTAGGTTTGGGTGTAGCGATGTGAGTGGCTAAACCCCTGTTTTTATCTTGGATTTAGGGCAGACACATGGGTCTGCCCCTACAAAAAACCGTTAGGGGCATTTGCGCTTAACGTTTTAATGCTCGGTGTACTTCATTCAGAAAACGCGTGCGGTCGAGTGGGCTTTTATCGATAATCTGCATGACGTTGTGGTCACTGAGCCACTGGCGCTCCTCGGTGCTAATGTCTTTAGATGTGATGATCATAATCGGCAGTAATGCCGTACTCGGTGAGTCTCTTAATTGCGCTACGACTTCAAAACCATTCATTTCTGGCATCAATAAATCTAAAATAAGTAAATCGGGTACCACTTGCTTAATCACGGTCACGGCTTCGCGGCCATTGCCCGCATAAAGTAAGCTGATGTTTTTTTCGTCGGCAAGATAACTGTCAATGAACGTTAGGCTATCGGAGTCATCATCAACGGCTAACACGGTAAATTTGGGTAATTCTTCCGTTATCAGTCCTAGCTCACGCAGCGCGGTGATTAGCACTTCGCGGCGCAGGGGTTTTTGTAGCACTTTGGCGGCACCCTGTGCCATACCGTTATTATTATCGGCGGCAATAGAGACAATAACCACGGGGATTGCTGCCAGTCGAGGGTCGGCTTTAATGAGTTTCAGCAGATCCCAACCATCAAGGTCGGGCAGGAGTATATCGAGGGTGATCAGGTCGGGCAGGCTGTTGGCCATCATTGCCAACGCTTGTGTGGCATTGGGCGCAGTGATGACGCTAAAGCCTGCCCCTTCGAGGTGGTGCCGTAAAATATCTGCGGCGTGCGGATTATCTTCAATAGTCAAGGCCAGTAGTTTGCTATTGACACTGGGCGTTGGCTCAGACGACTCGAAGCTTAGAGCGGCTAATTCCTCGGCAAATTCCGCTTCACGCAAGGGTAACCAAACGGCAAAACAAGAGCCTTGCTGGGGGGTGCTGGCTACAGCAACACTGCCACCATGCAGTTCGGCCATACGTCGAATCAGTTCAAGACCTAGCCCTGTACCTGCAAATTGGCGCGACAACGAGGAGTCAATTTGGGTAAATGCCTGAAACAAACGGCGCATATCTTCGGCTTCAATACCAATACCCGTGTCGTGTACCCGAATTTCAAGAAACTGTTGCCAGTCAGTGTCGGGCGCAGGTAATTGGTACACTACCATGTTTGGTACGTGTAATTGCCGTGCCTCACGGTCAACGATTTTTGCTACTAATCGTATTTCGCCATGTTCAGGGGTAAATTTAACGGCATTTGATAATAAATTATAGACAATTTGTTTGAACTTACGGCCATCGGCCATGATGTGCGCTGGGGCGTGGGCAACATCAAGGGTCAGGGTAATGTTGCGTTTAAGTGCCTTTTCTTTAATCACGCTCAAGCTGCCTTGTAACAAGCCAACCACATCTACAGGGCTCAGATCTAGCGTCATCATGCCTGCTTCAACTTTCGACAGGTCAAGAATATCGTTAATCAGCGACAGCAAATGTTCGCCACTGTCAAATATCTCCGTTATATAACTGGTTTGGTCGCTCGTTAGCTCACCGACTATGCCATCTTTTAAAATTTCGCTAAAGCCAATAATAGCATTTAACGGTGTGCGTAATTCATGCGACATATTGGCCAAAAATTCAGACTTCATTTGTGACGCATGTTCAAGCATTTGATTTTTAATGGAAATTTCTATACTATAATGGCGCAACTTGCTGCTTAATGCGTTTAACTCTTGTTGATGAATATTATTGAGGGCAACCGCCAGTTGGGTGGCTAAACGTTGGCTAAAGAGCCTGTCGCCTTCGTTAAGGCGGTCATTGGCGGTTAACACTAACAGTCCGATTTTGTAGCTGTAATGACTCACAGGACACAGCAACAGCGCAGCGGGTTGATCTATTAAGCCTAGTAGCGGGCATAACTCTGCTAAACCTTGCGTCACTAAAACACTGTGTTCCTCCATCGTTAGGTGGGGGGCTAAACGATGTGCCTCAAACATTGCTGCGGGGTTAATAGCGCATGCAGGGGCATAGTGGCTAAGCAACACATAATGGTGTTGTTCGGGGTGATAGGCGTAAAAAGCGCATACCGCAAAGGCATGATTGGTGCCGAGCTGGTGCAGCAGTTTACTTAACATATCTTGCTGTTGAATCCCTGTGCTAAACAAGATCAGTGCGCTACTTAGGCTGCGTTCATAGTTAGCGGCCTGTAACAGAGCTTCGCTCGCGCGACGTTTTTCGCTAATATCACTCAGTACCGCAACCGCCCCGACAATGGTATGTGCTTCGTTATGTATAGGACGGGCACTGACATTAATATACCGCCCTTCGGGGCATTGGCTATTACGAATAAATAACACAGCATCGTCAATATAAGCACCGCTAAGCGCTTGTATGACAGGATAATCTTCCGCCTGAAAAGGCTGCAGGGTGTTGGGGTGAAACACACCATACAACTCATGCCATGCTTCGGCTTTGGCTGTGATACTACCCATACCCAGTATTTCTTCGGCAGCAGGGTTAAAGACCTGAAACGCGTGTTGAGTGTCTATCACGACCACTCCTTCTCTCATGCTGCTGACTATGGATTTGTGCAGCAGGTGTTGGTTTTGAATCTGTAGCTGTTGTTGGTGAATGATGGTCATACTTCGTACCACCACGATTAACCATAACACAATAAAAAATAGGGTTATTAGTGCGAGACCCATATTGGTATCGTAAAGTTCAAAACGATATTGACCTTCCAAGCGCAACCAAGAAGCAACGGGAATAAACAAAATCATCAAAAAGAAATTTTTGGCCTGAGGCATGGTCAGTGTGCGCAGAAAGGGATGTTCTAGATTCAGGCTTAGAGCACAGAAACTCAACAGTAAAAAAAGAACCGCTGTTGGCAGTGCCATGGCGATTACATTACCAAAACGGGTGAACGAGTCCACCGTAAACGCATGACCCAAAATGGCCAAGCCGCTAATGAGGGCGAGGCTCACTGCCAAGCCACTCATCAGGCGTTCATGATGCGCTAGCTGAGAGCCATCTAATAACAAAATACTGCCAAGAATTAAAAAACACAAGGCACTGTTGGGAGCCATACGGCCAGCATCAGCGGTTGGGAGGGCGTATAAATCGCGTATCAGTCCTTCATCAATCCCCAAATTAACACCTAGACTATATTCGACTAGGGTCAACACACCTAACAGCACTAAGCTTACCGCCGCGACACGATAGCCCACGCTAATGCGCTGGCTACGGTGGCGCCTATACAGTGCCAAGCCTGCCACCACAAAACCGACGGCGGTATTAAATTTCATTGACACCGAAGTGGGTTGGAACGGTGTTAACCATGACTGATTGCCAACCCAGCCGAACATCGCCAGCCCCGCCACAAAAACTACGGCTAAGGCCAACCGTTGACTTAACTGAGTGACCGCAGAAGTATTAGTCATGTTGTACACTGTTTGTTACTGTGTGCGGTAGGGCAGGAAGATGCTGCTCACCATCGTAAATCTGCGCAAACTGAGAAGACATTTTGCCAAAAACCGCCAGTATCTTCGGGTCAAAATGGCTAGGTTTTGTAC
>JBKJUH010000318.1:0-2642 GCA_046590075.1 Agitococcus sp. | reverse complement strand
CACCGATTATCACCTTTATCAATAAATTAGACCGTGAAAACCGCGAGCCAATTGACTTATTAGACGAAGTGGAAAGTGTGTTAAAAATCCAATGTGCGCCTATTACGTGGCCAATTGGTATGGGACGCGACTTTAAAGGTGTTTATAATATTTTAGAAGACAGAATTTATTTATATCAAGCAGGTTTCGGCAGCACCATTAGTGCCGAAAGAACCATTCAAGGCTTAGATAATCCTGAGCTTGAGGTCTTAATGGGCGACCAAATTAAAGCCTTGCGTGAGTCGCTAGAATTGGTAGCAGGGGCAAGCCATCCCTTTGATTTAGAGTTGTTTTTAGCAGGAAAATTAACGCCAGTCTTTTTTGGTACGGCCTTAGGCAATTTTGGGGTTGACCATATTTTGAATGGTTTTGTGGATTGGGCACCTACGCCTAAAATACACAAAACCGCCGAACGTTTAGTGGAACCAACCGAAGCCGCATTTTCGGGATTTGTCTTTAAAATCCAAGCTAATATGGATCCTAAACATCGTGACCGTATTGCCTTCTTGCGTATTTGTTCGGGTAAATATGAACGTGGCTTAAAGATGAATCATGTGCGCTTAGGTAAAGAAGTGCGGATTGCCGATGCCTTAACTTTTTTAGCAGGTGAGCGTGAGCATTTAGAAGAAGCATGGGCTGGCGATATTATTGGCTTACATAATCACGGCACCATTCAAATTGGTGATACTTTTACCGAAAGTGAAAATTTACACTTTTTAGGCATTCCCCATTTTGCCCCTGAAATGTTCAGACGGGTACGCTTAAAAGACCCTCTCAAAAGCAAACAGTTGCAAAAGGGCTTAAAAGAGTTGTCGGAAGAAGGCGCAACACAAGTGTTTATGCCATTGATTAACAATGACTTAATTTTAGGTGCAGTCGGTGTCTTGCAGTTTGATGTCGTCGCTTTCCGCCTGAAAGAAGAATATAAAGTAGATTGTGTGTATGAACCCATTAGCATTAGTACCGTGCGTTGGGTGGACTGTGCTGACGAGCGCAAATTGGCCGAATTTAAGAAAAAAGCCAACGACCAGTTGTCGGTCGATGGGGGAGGTCATTTGACCTATCTTGCGCCAACACGGGTGAATTTACAGTTAATGCAAGAGCGTTATCTTGAGGTCAACTTTCGACCAACACGTGAGCATTAACAGCAAATTAGTGAGTCTTCATGTGGATAGATAGCCATTGTCATTTTGATGTTGCTGATTTTGATACTGACCGTCAACACGTCGCGGCACAGGCATACGCGGCAGGTGTTGAAGCCATTGCGGTGATTGGCTATTTAGCTAAACATTGGCCGCAGTTGTTAGCCGTTTGCGCCAGTATCAACAAACCTAAACTACTGCCTGTGTTGGGTTTGCATCCTTGTTATATTGCTGAGCATCAAACTGAACATTTAGTGCAATTAGAGCATCATCTGCAACAACAACAGTGTATTGCCATTGGTGAAATTGGTTTAGACACCTATGTGACAGAAATTAAAGGCCAAGCACTGTATCAGCAACAACAAGAATTTTTTATTGCTCAATTACAATTAGCAAAACAGTATCAAAAGCCTGTTGTGCTTCATGTTCGTAAAGCCCATGCCGATGTCTTCAAAATTTTACGTCAGCAGCATTTTGATGGCGGTGGCATTGTCCACGCATTTTCGGGTGGTATTGAAGAAGCAAAAATGTACGCCAAATTAGGTTTTAAGTTAGGCATTGGTGGCAGTTTAACCTATCCACAAGCCAAGCGTTTACATACGGTTGTCGCAGCAATGCCGATTGAGTCCTTCGTGATAGAAACCGATGCCCCCGATATGATTCCGCAAGCGTATCGCAATACTAATGTTCATTTTACGCGTAACTCACCAGCCTATTTGCCAGCAATTGCTCAGGCACTCGCTGATAGCAAACAATTATCCTTAACACAACTTGCGCCAATATTATGGCAAAACAGTTGCCAAGCCTTAAATTTATCGTTACAAAGCGAGCGCGTTATTTAAGGTGGCCGCTATTACGTAGCTTAGCCCTCAGCGCGAATCTTTTTAGAGCGTTCCATTATCGCCATAGGAAAATGGAACAAAATTTTTATCTAGGGTAAAACTATGCAAGGTCTTTTAGAACGTACCCACATCCTGCTTGGGGATGAAAAGTTAGCCCGTCTGCAAAATGCGCGGGTGTTTATTGCGGGTTTAGGGGGAGTGGGTTCGTTTGCTGCCGAAGCATTGGCGCGAATGGGTGTAGGCCATTTCACGTTGGTGGATTGTGATGTTGTGGCTGCCAGCAATATCAATCGTCAATTAGTCGCGCTTAATTCTACAGTTGGTCAGCAAAAAGCCGAAGTCATGGCGGCACGGATGCGTGATATTAATCCCGCTGTGCAATTAACGCTAATCACCGAATTTATGAATCGAGAGTCGTTTGAAGCGCATTTTGCCGCTTATCCGTATGATTATGTATTGGACTGTATAGACTCACTCAATTGTAAAGTGGCGTTACTGGAAGTGGCCTATAAATTGGGTTTGAATGTCGCGTCTAGTATGGGGGCAGGTGGAAAAACCGACCCGTCACAAATTAGAGTCAGTGATATTTATGACACTAACGTCTGCCATTTAGCGAGCA
>JBKJUH010000250.1:0-10174 GCA_046590075.1 Agitococcus sp. | reverse complement strand
CATCGGTTATTTTTTTCTTAGTAAAATAACCGATGCTCAAGGCAATAAAGTCGCGATTTTTGTCCCTGAGCCGTATCCTGATGACAAACGCCAAAAAGCCGTCTATGGCCAAATGGTTTGGGATGCAGGTAACGAAAGTTCGGTACGTTTTGGCGCAGGTCATTCCGAAATGACGGCAGGTAATCAAGCTGAAAACGGTGTAGTAACCTTTTTAGAGGAGCCAGACTTAAAAACAGAGCAAAATTATTTGAATGTGTCGATGGAGCATAGTTGGCAAAATCATCATTTTCAGTTTCAGTCTGATTATTCGGAGTTTAGCTCGCAACAAACCATTCGTGTTGCCGCACCTGCGGGCTTTTTCTTGCCCGAACTACAGCAAATGTTTGTCATCGACCGTATTTATGCCAGTGATTTTTTAGGTGCAGTTAACGATATCTTGTCGGGTGATGAAAACGCCTCGCTTCCAGAAATCACCCGTGAGGATTTAGGTTTGTTGACCTTACAGCTTGCCTGTAAAACAGGCTTAGCACAAGGCGCAATGTGTGGTTCTATTTCTCCCGACCCGATGTTGACTCAGTCGTTAAACTATACGTCAAATCTCGATAAGCGAGAAACGCGCATTGAAGCTGAACTACAAGATACATGGACACTGACACCCAATTTTCGTGTAGTTTATGGTGCAGGTATTCAAGACTCACGCGCAGACTCCATGCACTATTTTAATGGCAAAGTCGAAAATACCGTGTGGCGGTTATTTGCCCATAGCGAATGGCAGTTTTTACCCAACTGGCTGTTAAACGCGGGCATTATGGATGAGCATGATGATTATTCGGGTAACTTACAGTCTCCTCGTTTGGCGGTGAACTGGCGTTTTGCCCCTGCACAGTCCTTGCGTTTGGTAGCCTCACGCGCCTACAGAACCCCTGATTTGCGTGAGTCGCAAGCGTATTGGCAATATTATGGCCAAACCGAAGACCGTAGTTTAAGCAAATATGACGGCTATTTCCCTTATTTGGGACAAGCGCCTGCCGCCCAAGGTCAAACCTGTGTTTTTAGTAAAAGCTATAATGATGGCACACTAATTTGTACGGATGGCTCACCTTCAGAACAAATTATCTCCCATGAAATTGGCTATTATGGTGAGTTGCCAAAACAACACCTTCAATTAGATGTGCGTGTCTTTCGTGATGATTTACGCTTGAGCGAACATAATTTAGAAGTGGATGACTTTGTGATTGCGCCAACCAATAAACACCAGCAACGGGGTATTGAAATAGCGACACAATGGCGACCTCATCCCCATTGGCGTTTTTTATTCAATTACGCCTACGACGATATTACGGGTAACAATGACAATACGGACTTTGTGCCTAAACACAGTGGCAATGTCGGTACTTGGTATGATGGTTTAGCGGGCGTACAGTCAAGCCTCAATTATGTCTTTTATAACCAGTTATATAATGACTCTGAAGATGGTGGTTTGTATTTTGATCGTTTAGATTGGCGGTTGGCTAAAAAATGGTCGCTACATAAACGGCACGATTTAGAACTCGCAGGGGTGTGGCAGATACGTTTAACGGAAGATAGAGAACTGCGTCGCAGTAATGGCGCGCCGCGTGACAAAATGTGGTTGCAGTTAAGCTATGCTTATGATTAATTAATGTTCATACGGATGTTTATTCGCCGATCCAACAAGGTGTTTGATGATGCGAATAAATAACGACTCTTAAGGAGGCACAAAGGATGGTGCAAACACGCAAAATACTCCATCAGTTACTTTGCATTATCGGGTGTTATCTGTGGATAGCACCCGTATATGCCGAGCTTAACATTCAGTTATTATCGTCGCCCACCGCAGAGTCGGCGCAGTTAGTCAGCTTATTATCAAAATCCCTCAAAGATGATGTCGCGGTTAGCACTAGCGAGACAGTGCTGGAAAAAACGCAACTTTTAATCGTTATGAATAGCGATATGGTTAAGTCCTTACCCAATAATCATCCTCCTACCTTATTTGTGTTACCGCAACCGAGTACGGTTGAATTGCAAAAACAGGACAGTGCACTTTATTGGACGCCCAGTCTGTCAGCACAATTGGCCTTAATTCGTGCGATATTACCTGCAACAAATCGTGTTGGTATGTTAGTGAGTAACAATGACGATGCCTCTTGGCTGCGCATTTTTAAGCAGTATGCCGCCGAACAGTCGATTGAAGTGCGTGTGCAAGTAGTGGATAAAGCGCGCATTGCCCGTCAGGTTTCCGAGCTGGCGGCAGCAACCGATGTATTGTTAGCCCAGCCCGATACCGATATTTATAACCGTGACAGTATTCGCTTTATTCTGTTGGCAGCCTATCGGCAAAATAAAGTGCTAATTGGCCCAAGCCCTGCATTTGTCAATGCAGGCGCGTTAGCAACCTTGTATGCCCCAGCCAGTGTGGTTGCTGATGAGGTGACGCAAAAAATCCGTTATTTCCTCAAAAATAATAAGCTACCGCCCACCAGTCGCGTTAAAAACCTGAGCGTCAGTTTGAATGCACAAGTAGCAAAGTCTTTGGGTTTATCTTTGCCTGCCATGAATGAATTAGAGCGTTTATTGCGTCTCGAGGAGTTACCAACATGGCCATAATGTCAAGTTGGAGCTTACGTTTACGCACCTTACTCGTGGCATTAGTCCCTGCCTGCCTGATGTTTGTCATGATGTTGGCGTATCACGTCAGTGTGCGTTTACAAGACTCAGGCTTAGAGCAAGCACGTTCAGGCACGATGATGGCGACACAATTAGCCGCTTCTGCGGACTTTGCGGTTATTTCAGGCAATTTGGATTCACTCATGCCGCAAATTGACACGATTTTGGCACAACCTGGTGTTGCTTCTGTGCGTATTTTGGATCTTGATCAGTATGAATTATTAGCCAAACAAAATCCTAAATGGGCAAAAGATGCCGACTGGCATCGTTATCTGGCCGTCATTCGCCAACAAACCATCGCACTCGAAAATGATTGGTTGGTAGACAATACGCCCACTAAGCTTGAGCCAGCTAATTTAGGTTATGTCGAAATTGGTATCAGTTCCAATCACATCACCCAACACGGTTATCATATTATCTTGACCAGTTTGTTGCTCGGAGCGTTGGTTTTAATACTGGTTGCGGGTTTAGGTTATTGGATGGCAGTGGGTTTAGAGCGGCCATTACGCGCCATTATTGGATTGGTCGGTTCACTCAAAAGTCGTCAATTTGATGCGCGTGTGCGTATTAAACAAGATGGTGAGTTGGGTGCATTGGCGTACCATCTCAATTTATTAGCGGCGATGTTAGAAGAAAGTCGCGCCTTACAAATCAGTTATACCGAGGAATTGATTGCCGCGCGTGGCCGTGCCGATAAAGCCAGCCGTGCCAAAAGCGAGTTTTTGGCGATGATGAGCCATGAGCTTCGTACACCGTTAAATGCCATTTCAGGCGGTTTACAATTATTAAATAGTGCGCAGTTATTGGATGAAGCTAAAGAATATGTCAATTTGGCAACGTGGGCGGCTAATGATTTACGGCGATTGGTTGATGATGTGTTGGATTTTTCACGCATGGAAGAAGGACGATTGGCCTTACAACTTCGACCGTTTTTACCGAAAGTGTTATTTCAGCACGTGTTAGAGATGTATAAAGCGGAAGCGGAAAGCAAAAAACTGGCCATTACCTTAATTGTCGAAGGGCAAACGGAGTTATGGTTAAAAGGGGATGAAGTCAGAATTCGACAAATACTATCGAAACTGCTCGATAATGCCCTTAAATTCACCGAAAAAGGGCGAATTGGTATCAGGGCGCGTATGAGTTCTTATAATGATCTGCAATCGCAATTAATGTTTGAAGTCTTTGATACGGGCATTGGCATTAGCCCCGACGCCGTCAGCCATATTTTTGAACCGTTTATGCAAGTTGATCGCTCACATAGTCGTCGTTATGGTGGTGCAGGATTAGGCTTGGCAATTGCCTCGCGTTTGAGTCGGTTAATGCACGCCGATTTGCGGGTAGAAAGCGAACCGTTGGTGGGAACGTGTTTCTGTTTTGAAGTGGTGTTAGCGATTTGTGAGGAGTGCAGCACCATTCAAGAGCCGATTTTATCCCTAGCCAATAAAGCTTTATTTAATGCTCATGTGTTAGTCGTTGACGACAATCCTTCCAATCGTAAAGTAGCTGAGGCGATGTTGAAATCTGCAGGTTGTACTGTTAGCAGTGCCAATAATGGCCAAGAAGGGTTGAATATTCTGATTGCAGGGGGTATTGATTTAGTGCTTATGGATTGCCAAATGCCCGTCATGGATGGTTATGAGGCGACACAAGCATGGCGCGACCAAGAACACGACAAACGTATTCCTATTATTGCTTTAACCGCCAATGCCAGTAGTGACAACGAAACGGCTTGTTTATCCGCAGGGATGGATGCCATGCTCAGTAAACCTTTCCGCAAACAACAATTAGAAATGTTACTCAGTGCGTGGTTATAAATCCCATTCCTCAAATATCCATAGCGGTTGTTGTTGATGTACCGCACACGCTAATTGCCAGTCGTGATGTTGTAGGGTGTTAATAGTTAACGGTAATGCGGCAAACTCACTCGGATAAGACACAGGATTTAATGAGCTTTGCTCAAAAGATATCGCCGCTAAATGATGCGCCAACCCCCGATGCCATGCCTTCACACACGCTTCTTTACGTGTCCAAAAATCTAAAAATAAGGCATAACGCTGAGGTTCAGCTAAAGCGACTAACTGTTGATATTCCTGCACATGAAAAAAACGCTGGGCAATCGCCATAAAACGAGGATTGGCGGTCTTCGTCTCGATATCAATGCCACAATGCGGCGTTTTGGCTAACACACACGCCAGCCATTCTCCGCTATGGCTCAAACTGGTATGCCAGTCCGTTTGTTGCGGATTTAATTGCAAACGTTGCTGTTGATAATCAAATAACCAGTCCTGTGCTGCAACACCAGCCAACTGCGTTAATGCTTGGCGCAGTAACAAACGACTGGCGACAAAACTGCGTAGCCTAAACGGATGACGATAACGTTGTGCCTGCAGTTGGTCGGCCTGAGGTGATTGGCGACAACGTGCGTGCGTAGTTTCAATGTCCCAATTAGCATACGCCGTAAAGACATAAACAGGCGAATTCATGGCAAACTCATGGCGATGGCGTTAGCACTAATAAAGGATTAACACGGGCATTATTAATGCTTAAACTCCAATGTAAATGTGGGCCTGTGGCGCGCCCCGTATGTCCGACTTTGCCAATGGCGTCGCCCCGTTTGAGGGTTTGGCCAATGCTAACGTCGATTTTGCTTAAATGGCAGAGCATCGAAATTACCCCTTGGCCATGATTGATCATCACCGTTTTACCATTAAAAAAGTAATCGCCTATTTGTGCCACGGTTCCATCGGCAGGGGAGTAGGCAGTTTTGCCTTCGGCAGCGGCAATATCTAAACCCGAATGTGGGTCACGAGCCTCACCATTAAAAAAGCGTTTTAAGCCAAATGGACTACTAAACTCACCTTTAATCGGCAGTTGAAAAACAGGCCAGCTACCTTCTGTAGAAGCCATAAAGGTTTTATACACTGCTTTTTGTTCGGCGGCTTCACGTGCATAACGCGCTAACTCGTCTTCATTCGGGCTAACTTTGCTGGTGTCTTTTAGCGTGATTCGTTGTTCGGGATAGTCTTTGTTTTCTATGTTAAAACTCAAGCTATCGGTAAAATTAACCGCTTGAAGCTGGATGCTGTTTTCGCCCAGCTTGGCGGCTAAAGGAATGCCAACAACAGCGGTGCGCCCATAGATGGAGCTAATGACAGGTACGGGCATATCATTAAATAATACCGTCACATCGTTAGGGGCATACTCGGGTAGTGGTAGTAGGGCAATGCCACCGAGTGTACGGCTTTCATTCGGTAAGGCAAGGCAAACGCTGCTTATTAGCAACAGTAGCGCAGTACTTAGGCGTGGTATTAGCATATTTAGGGTCATAAAAAATCAGAGATACGTTATTCTAATACGATTAGCTCAGGACTTACGCATCGCACTGCGATTAGCGCGTTTTGTGAACATAAAGCCGCCTAAAGCGGCTGAAATGTAAACAAATAAGCGATAACAGCGTAAGTCATAAGATGAAGTAAACTTCTATTATGAAAATTGAGAACAAAAATGCAAATAAATGGCGTAGTCATCATCGTGATTGTCGCGGTAATGGGCGGCACATGGCTTGAGCGCGAAACAGTTAAAAAATATTGGCAGCAGCAGTTTCCTTCTCAAACAGCAACGACACAAACGCAGGTGTATGCGTGGAAAGATAGTGATGGCACGGTGCATTACTCCTCCCATGCCGATGATAAAAGAGCCAAAGAAATGACGGTTGATACCGCGCGCATCACTCGTTTAGAGCCATTACCACCGAAAAAAGACGAAACCAAAGAAAAAGGCAAGTTAATGATTGTGGAGGTGCGTGAGGAAATGGAGCGTAATCGCGATAAAATGCAGCAGGCCAGAGAGAGGCAAGTGATGGCTGAGTAACATATTGCCGACAATGTAGAGTTGATAGTTACAATAGGCACGAGGTATAAACAAAGACGATAACAATTCCAAAAATCTGGAGAACAATAATGATGTCAAGAACTCGTCTTTCTATTGCCGTACTCGCTGCTACCTTAAGCTTGGCAGGTTGTATTGGTGATGATGAAGAGCAACAAACAGTCACCGAGTCCTATGTCGGTTTTGATCCTGTGGTGGCCTCTGCCGATAATGCGAATTTGCCAGCGGCTCAACAACGTGGGCCAGTGATTCCATTCCCATTTGATGCGTTGTTTGCAGGTGCAAAAACACCCACGTTAAATATTCCGAATGCAGGTAATATTCCTTTTGTTGCCAATGCCAATATGCAAGATGGTTTTTCAACAACCGCGTCTTGGTTTATTGATATTTTTGGCTTGGTCGATATGGCAACTGTGCCAGCCAATCTGATTATTATTCAAAGTAATCCTAATCCAGCACTGAGCAAAGTTTTAACCTATGGAGTCGATTACACTGTTCAAACATCAACCGTTAAAGATAGCTCAGGTGTCCCTATTAACCTGCAAAGAACGCGTTTGTTGATTGAGCCATTAACACCATTAGCATCAAGTACAACCTATATTGTAGCGTTGAAAAAAGGTGTTAAAACTACAAATGGCGGCACAGTGCAACCGAGCTATATGTTTACGTTATTAAATAGCGATACCAAAATTACTGACCGTACCGATAGTTATTTGACGCGTTTTACGGCGGCTGAAAAAGCCAAGTTAGAGTCTTTGCGGTCGTTACTGATTCGTCCTATTGTCAAAGGGTTGGCTCCCTCGGGGGTGACGGATGTCTTACTTGCTTATAGTGTGACCACGCAAAGTGTCAATAAAACACTCGATATGGTGGCAGCAGCGACAACAGCTCAGCAACTTTTTGTTGCGCCTACAGGCAAAACGCCTAACGATATTAATCCGCTTTTGCCAGCCAATTCGAATATCTATTTGGGTACTCTAAATGTGCCTTATTATATGGCTACGCCAGCAGATGCAACGGCTGCAAACCCAACACCGACATTAAAAACCTATTGGAAGGCGGATGCGGCGAAACCTGATTTGGCGGCTAAAGTCACGCCATTTCAAATTTCGTGTGCGGCTTATGCAGGTGGTGCAACCTTGCCTGACGGTCAAATAGCAACGCCAAGTCTCAGTACGACAACGTGTTTTCCTATGCCCGTTAAACAAAGCGACCAAACTGTTCCGGTAATCGTGACTGTGCCAAAAACAGCTAAACCAGAAGGCGGTTGGCCTGTGGTGATTTTCCAACATGGTATTACCCGTAATCGTCTGGATATGTTGGCAGTTGCTCCTGCATTAGCACAAGCAGGCTTTGTCACTGTTGCTATTGACTTGCCCTTACACGGTGTCGCACCTGCGGCTATTGCGGCTAATCCTTTATATAAAAATCAGGCATTTACTGGTTCGCCAGTCGCTGGTTTAATCACTAACGAACGTACTTTTGATGTGGACTTTGTCAATAATACAACCAATGCCCCTGGTCCTGATGGTATAGCGGATGGTTCGGGTACACATTTTATTAATTTGGCCAGCGTCATCACCAGTCGTGACAACTTACGCCAAGGTGCTGCCGATATTATTGTGCTGGCCAAAAGTTTGGCTAACTTAGATATTGATGGTGGCGGTGCTGATATTAATATGAGTAAAGTCCGTTTTGTCAGCCAATCGTTAGGCAGTATTGTCGGTACAGTGGCGTTAGGTATTGATAAAGCACAAACCATTGGTGCCGCGTCGTTATCGGTTGGCGGTGGCGGTATTCCTAAGTTGTTAGATGCGTCTAAATCCTACGGCCCTGTTATTGCGGGTGGTTTGGCAGCGAGTGGAGTATTGGAAAATACAGATAGCTACGAAACTTTTATGCGCTTTGCTCAAACTCTTGCGGATAGTGGCGACCCCATTAACTATGCAAAATCAGCAAAAGATACCCATGTCATACATTTAACCGAAGTATTGAATGACTTAGTTGTTCCCAACAAAGCGTTGGCTGGAGCGGCATCGGCAACTCAAGATTTTGTTGGTATTAGCGGATTGTTATCTGGTACAGATGCGTTGGCGCGCGTGATGGGTTTTGCGGCTGCCGACAAAAAAGAATTGGATATGGCAACTTTAGCTAAAAGTAATTCTTTTGGCAGTACATGGGTGCAGTTTAACCAAGGCTCACATGGTTCATTGTTAAGTCCAGCTCATCCTAAAGGTGAGGCGGCTACTACCGAGGAAAAAGCACTGTTCTTAGCTATTACTACCGAAATGCAATGTCAAACCGCTTCGTTCTTGGCGACCAGTGGCGCAGTTGTGCCAATTGGTTGTTCTAAACCGTAGTTTTTTTGGCTAAAGCTAAAGGATGCTCGGCTAATCGAGCATCCTTTACACTCATCAAAGATTAACCCTTTAACCTCACCGCTTAGAAGTTTATAATTACGCGACTTTCATTTGCTGTCGAGTGGCGTTTTTATGCTAACAGTCGTCCAAGAAGCCCTCACCTTTGATGATGTGCTCTTACTTCCCGCTTATTCCAATGTTCTTCCTAAAGATGTTTGCCTAAAAACACAACTCACTCGCGGTATTCGATTAAATATTCCTTTAGTGTCTGCGGCAATGGACACCGTCACCGAAGCAAAAATGGCTATTGCCATGGCGCAAGAGGGTGGCATTGCGATTCTTCATAAAAATATGGAAATTATGGCGCAAGCGGCCGAAGTGCGTCGGGTAAAAAAATACGAAGCAGGTATGGTCAAAGACCCGATTACCGTGTCGCCAGAAACCACCATTTACGCACTCTTAGCCCTCACCCAAGCCCATAAAATTTCGGGCGTACCTGTCGTCGTGGGCGATGACTTGGTGGGTATTGTTACTAGCCGTGATATGCGTTTTGAAACGCGTTTAGACCAACCTGTGTCTGCCATCATGACGCCAAAAGCACAATTAGTGACGGTCAAAGAAGGTGAGTCTTCCCAAAAAATCAAATCATTGCTGCATCAACACCGTATTGAAAAAGTGTTGGTGGTTGATGATGATTTCAAGCTCAAAGGTTTAATCACCGTTAACGATTTTCGTAAAGCCGAAATGTACCCCAATGCCTGTAAAGATGAACAAGGACGTTTACGTGTCGGTGCTGCCGTTGGAACTGGTGCTGATACCGCAGCGCGAGTGTCGGCTTTAGTTGAAGCAGGTGTTGACGTCTTAGTGGTTGATACCGCACACGGCCACTCGCAAGGTGTCATCGACCGCGTGTCATGGATTAAGAAAAACTATCCGCATATTCAAGTCATTGGCGGCAATATCGCCACAGGTGAAGCGGCGTTAGCGTTATTAGAAGCAGGTGCTGATGCGGTAAAAGTCGGTATTGGTCCGGGTTCTATTTGTACGACACGTATTGTGGCAGGTATTGGTGTGCCGCAAATTTCGGCTATTGATAATGTTGCTAGAGCCTTAAATAATCGTATTCCGTTAATTGCCGATGGTGGTATTCGTTATTCGGGTGATATTGCCAAAGCGATTGCCGCAGGCGCACACGTCATTATGGTCGGCTCGTTATTAGCAGGCACAGAAGAAGCACCAGG
>JBKJUH010000240.1:0-3682 GCA_046590075.1 Agitococcus sp. | reverse complement strand
TACGACGTGATGGTTGTCGAGCCAAATATCGAGTCGCACGAAGCTTTTAAAGTGACAACTTTGGAGTACGCCTTGGAAGTCGCTGATGTAGTCAGCGTATTGGTCAAACACAAGCAGTTCGTTCGATTGGGAAAAGAAGGCGGCTTACGCGGAAATAAAATTTTGGATTTTTGTGGAATTGATGCCTGATATGGATGGCCTGAATCGGGCTTCTCCACAATTCTGATACTCGCTCCATTAAATGCTAGTAGTCACGATGTAACGCCGACAAATACAACTCCGGGCTTCTGGAATTTAGATTGGTAAGGCTATTGGGGGCCGGTCACTAAGCGTTGAAATTGAACAGCTTTGAGCAGTACACAAAAGCATGTTGCTTATGAAAAATCATACATAAAAGTTACACGTGAAAGGGCACCAAACGCCAGTCACTGATTTGAGTAAATATTTTGGCCACGTAACTATTGCGGACAATCATGCGGGTCGTGCTGATGCAAGCTACACGCTACTATCCATAGAGATCGGGTTCCGAGCGTTGGATAAAATCCATGAGAAACATTTAGATTCTAACGCAAAGGTTAATAATGATTGAATCGCAACCTAAACAGAAGGTTTACGACTTTTGGAATGAAGCCTCCTGTGGCGAGACTCTATATTTAAGCGGCCGCGATCGCGAAGGATTTCAGTCACAGTTAAGGCGACGCTATGAGCTTGAGCCGTATATTTTTGATTTTGCAAAGTTTGATCAATCAAAAGGCTTAAACGTACTTGAAATCGGCGTAGGACTCGGTGCAGATCATCAAAAATTTGCTGAATCTGGCGCAATACTTTATGGTATCGATTTGACTGACCGTGCGGTGGAAAACACGAATATTAGACTGAAGTGTTTTGGACTCAACTCAACGCTTGCGGTAGGTGATGCCGAAAAACTTGACTTTGCGGACGAAACTTTTGATGTTGTTTATTCATGGGGCGTTTTGCATCACAGCCCAAATACGCTACAGGCTATTAATGAATGCTGGAGAGTGCTCAAGCCAGCCGCAACTGCTCGAATCATGATCTATCACACGTGGAGCATGGTGGGGTTAATGTTGTGGTTACGACATGCTCTATTAAATCTGAAGCCCTTTAGCGGGATGAAAGAGATTTACGCAACGTACCTGGAAAGTCCGGGTACCAAGGCCTATTCAGTCGCTGAAGCGAAAGGGTTATTTGAAAAATTTACTGAAGTCAATATTCAAACGGTATTGACGCATGCTGATTTGCTTGAATCCCAGGCCGGTCAGCGACACCGCGGTTCTGTCTTGTCACTTGCCCGCAAAGTTTGGCCCAGGTGGTTGATACGTCGATTGTTTCCGAAATCCGGCTTATTCATGTTGATTGAAGCGAGAAAATAATTGAAGCAAGACCTTCAATCTTCTGATTGGCGCAAAGAACACTCCTGACGAACGGCGTTATATGGCACACCTTAAAACCTATAGCGGAGGCCTCGCAGAGTTTTCATATCCAGCAGAGGTGCTCAAGCTCATGAAACGCCAGAATTTGAGGGTGGCAGGATTGACGCACGGGGTCTGAGAGCTCCTGATCCTGTTTTACTTTCTAGTCCACAGTAAAGATCTATTCAATGTCAGGAGATGGCTTGAGAGTTTTGATATTGAGCTTCTATTACTCTCCAGACTTGTCTGCAGGTTCATTCAGGGCTACTGCACTCGTCAAGGCGCTGAAAAAAAAATTACCAAAAAATTCTCATATTGATGTGGTGACTACCTCACCGAACCGATATGGAACTTTTTCCGTTAATGCGTCAGAAATTGAAGATACTTCAGGTTTGCACGTGCGCCGAATAACCTTACCCACTCACAAGAATGGCATGATTGATCAATCAAAAGCTTTCTTGAGCTATTGGCGACAGGTTATAAGATATGTTGAAAGCAGAGATTACGACCTAGTATTGGGCACTTCCTCAAGGCTCATGACGGCAATTCTTGCTGCACGGGTCGCAAAAAATAAAAACGCGATTCTATACCTAGATATTCGCGACATTTTTGTCGATACGATCAAAGATGTTTTACCGAAAATACTTGCACTGGTAGTCAAGCCAGTTTTTAGTCGACTTGAGGCTTGGGCTATCCAGCGTGCGAACAAGGTAAACTTAGTATCTGAGGGATTCTCGGATTATTTCAAAATGAGGTATCCATGTCAGCGGTATTCCTTTTTTACCAATGGAATTGATGCCGAATTTTTAGAAACTCCAATGAATTTTTCTTTGAACGGCATGGAAAAGAGTGGCCGTCTAACGGTGCTATATGCCGGTAATCTAGGGGCGGGGCAGGGCTTGGAGTCTATTTTGCCTGGCATTGCAAAAGAAATGCGTGGCCGTGCCGTGTTTCGGGTAATCGGTGATGGCGGGCGCAAAGATGCTTTAGGCTCGGAACTTGCACTGGCTGAAATTGATAATGTTGTGCTTTTAAGCCCAATGAAGCGGGATAAGTTAGTTGAAGAATATAGGAATGCCGATGTCCTGTTCTTACACCTCAATGACTATGATGCATTCAAGAAAGTCCTACCTTCCAAGATTTTTGAATATGCTGCAACGGGTAAGCCGGTATGGGCAGGCGTTGCAGGTTTTGCTGCCAAATTCATTGAACGTGAAGTTTCCAATGCATCTGTTTTTGCACCTGGCGATGTAGCGGGAGCAATCAGAGCATTTGAAAAACTTGCTTTACATCAAGTTACCCGGTCAGATTTTTTAGAGAAATTCTCCCGTGCCACTATCATGGATGCGATGGCTATAGATATTATTGAAGTTGCAGAATCTCATAATTGAATTGCGCGATCAAGAGTTTCATTCTATAGAGCATTTGAAGGTTATTTGAGAAAATATAATGAAGTTTATAAGTAGAGATAGATTGTTTTCATGGCTAATTGGGGTGGGTATTTTTTTTCCCTTGTTTTTCCAATTCAGTGGTGGACTTTATCTCGACGTGAATGTGCTTGCCGATTCAAACGGAATACTGGAAAAACTTCCTCTGCCTATTTCCATCCTGACCTGTGCGGTAGCGCTTGTATGTTGGGTGGGTAAATTTGAACGGGCTAAACCAGCGCTTGCGTTGATAATTGGGACGGTAGCGCTGGGTATCGTTTCGTTGCTGCTTGGCACTGATGGGGTGACAGCTCCACAGCGCAAATTACTAATGCTGGGCCAAGTCATTTTACCAATGGCGGGTCTTGTGTTGGGGCTATTGGTTGACGACCATGATAAAGCGATCGCGCGCGCTTTTTTAGTGGTGCTTTTTATTGTGGTTCCGTTGCAGCTACTTGCTACAAAACTGCAAGATATTGACATAATTGCTCACCATGTTTATCTGTTTAGCATTTATTCTCATCGCCAATTTGTCACGCTAATTTTTGTATGTGCGTTTGCATATTCATTGACTTCGCTTTGGGATGAGTACAAATTTTGGTTGGGCATCATGATTGTCTTAATGTTTTTCTATGTGGCAATTAGTTATTCATTCCTCACTATTTTGGGTTATGGTTTTTTCATAATTGCCTTTGGGATTGGTCGGCTATTGACTTATCGGGTAGATTTTAAATTTATCTTGTCGATATCCGCATTGGTTATTGCAGTAGTTTTTCTGGGGTGGGTGGGGCATGGGAAAATCGACGGGCAACGCCTCCCTGG
>JBKJUH010000225.1:0-2785 GCA_046590075.1 Agitococcus sp. | reverse complement strand
CCTTAGGAGGGGGCCGTTATATCCATTTAACTATGGAGAGAAAAGCGGCGCGATTCTAGCAGAAATGTAGCCAAAACGCGCTGTTGAGTTTTTCTTTTGCTCTTTTCTCATCACACAAACCGAATTAAAGATAACTTTTGATTGCTACTGAGCAGAAAAAGGTGTCTAATCAGTCCGTCCGTGAAAGCTGCAACTGTGTCGCCTGATGTTCGAGATGTCTGGCCGTTGTTGAATTGTGTTTAGCGGCCTATATACGCACCAAATACATGGCGTATATGTTTTTTCGTAACATCAAGAGATTTGTAATATGTCTAATCGTGAACAAGGCACTGTAAAGTGGTTTAACGACGCTAAAGGTTTTGGTTTTATTCAACGTCAAGCTGGTGAAGATGTGTTTGTACACTTCCGCGCCATTCTTGGTGATGGTCATCGCTCTTTGCGCGATGGTCAAAAAGTTGAATTCACTGTTGTGAAAGGCCAAAAGGGATTTCAAGCAGAAGAAGTGCGCACCATTGACTAATCGTCAAATGGTTTAGCATTTGAAAAAACGACTCCCTGTGAGTCGTTTTTTTTGTCATTAAAAATGATACTCCTCAATTAACTCGAAATAAAAATAGGTAAATTCAAGATGACAGCCTTAACTCAAGAGATGATTGCTCCTGCACCATGGTGCTTAAAAGGGCAGGGTTATTTGGTTGTCGTACAGTTGCCCAAAAAAGCATTAGATAATGACAGTTTTATTGATGAAAACTTACGCGCCAGCCGTCGTGGTCGTTTGGCTTATGTGATGTTTGCCGATTACCACGAGTCCGATGTTGGTCGTTATCAGGAGTTGTTATATATTGGCGGCTCCTTAAAGTTTGGTGCTAAACGTCATTATTCAATTTCTAAAATTTATGTTTCTAGCCAAGCTTCAGTGGATAACGGCCAACGTAATTGGGGTATTCCCAAAGAATTAGCCGATTTTAAAGTGCATTATGGCAAAAATGCCAAAGATGACATACAGCTTAGTGCGCCAACAGGCGAAACCATTGCCAAACTCAGTTTTAAGCATTATTTAATGCCGTTGCCCGTGAATACAAAATTCGCACCCAAACGCCTGTTAACTGTTGCTCAGCAATGGCAAGGTCAATATTTCTTCTATCGTCCAGAAGCGGACGGCCATTTAAAGCCCGCGTTGTTAACCGATAGTTTTTTTGATGCGCGTTATTTTCCTGATTTAAATCAAGGTCGCGTGTTGGCTTGCTTCAAAGTGACGGACTTTAATTTGTTGTTTCCTGTTGCCCATATTGAAACGATTTCTAGATAAGCCTATCTAAACACGGTGTAAGTCATAAGATTTATTACGTCGTGATGGTACACGCGCGGCATTCGCTGATATTATGTGGCGTATAGGGTTGACGAACAAAAAAGTACAACCTATACGCACATTCACTTTCAATGGGTGGATAGCAAAAGACCGTTGGATTCCAGCTGCATATTATCGCTGTTTTCAACAAGAAATTACGAACACTAACTCATTGGCGACGACGACTGAGGGTATATTGATAAAAGCCCACCGCGTACGACGGCTGATGTGAGACACTTTTTACAAGATGACCGATATTCTACCTACGTTTGACCAACTCAAACTCAATCCATTATTGCAACGTGCTATTGCCGACTTGGGCTTTAGCCATTGCACGCCTATTCAGGCACAAGTATTACATTTTACCTTAGCTGGCCATGATGCCATTGGCCGCGCACAAACAGGAACTGGCAAAACTGCCGCGTTTTTAATCACCTTAATTAACGATTTATTGACCAATCCACCGAGTCCAGAGCGTTGTTTAGGTGAAGCTCGAGCATTGGTGTTAGCTCCAACACGCGAACTGGCTCTACAAATTGCCAAAGATGCCCAACAATTGGTGAAATATACCAAGCTGCGAATTGTCACTTTAGTCGGCGGTATGGATTATGATCGGCAAAAACAGCAATTAAATTCAGACTTTGTCGATATTGTCGTCGCCACACCCGGTCGTTTAATTGATTTTGTTGATCAACAAGCGTTATTTTTAGACCAAATAGAAGTCCTAGTCATTGACGAGGCTGACCGATTATTAGATATGGGTTTTATTCCCGCCATTAAAAAAATCATTCGTCATTGCCCGCCCAAAAGCCATCGCCAAAGTTTGTTTTTCTCGGCAACGTTTAATAAAGATGTGTTGAGTTTGGCGGATCAATGGTTATTTGAAGCAGTAAAAGTCGAAATTGAGTCTAAACACGCTACTAACGATACCGTCAATCAAATTGTCTATATTGTCAGCGGTGAGCAAAAGTACGACTTATTGTTTAACCTTATTCAATCCGAAAACTTTGACCGTGTGATGGTGTTTGCCAATAGACGTGACCAAGTGCGTCGTTTGGCCGAAATGTTAAAACATCATCATATTTCCTGTGCGGTATTATCGGGTGAAGTTCCACAAGATAAGCGCATCAAAACTTTGGAAAACTTTCGAGAAGGCAAAATCCAAGTGTTAGTTGCTACCGATGTCGCAGGGCGTGGTATTCATATTGATGATGTCAGTCATGTCATTAATTTTACCTTGCCTGAACAAACGGATGACTATGTACATCGTATTGGCCGAACTGGTAGAGCAGGCGCGAGTGGTGTCAGTATCAGTTTTGCTTGTGAAGATGATGCCTTTTTATTGCCTAATTTGGAAGCCGCTATTGGCCGTAAATTGGACTGTACACATCCTTCGGAAGCGTTATTAAAAAGAGCGCGTTAATAGTTGATGCTATG
>JBKJUH010000066.1:0-10991 GCA_046590075.1 Agitococcus sp. | reverse complement strand
GCTGCCCACATTTGCTGATTCATGGCAGGAGCAACTGCACGTTTAGCTTTGGTCGCTAACCACAAGGTCGTTAATAAATCATTGGCCACACCTTGCGCTAATCTGGCCATGACATCGGCACTGGCAGGGGCAATTAACACTAAATCTGCCCATCGCGCTAATTCAATATGCCCCATGCCTGCTTCGGCTTCGGTATTTAACAACTCGGTATGTACTGGATTGCCCGATAACGCTTGCATGGTTAATGGTGTGATAAATTGCTGAGCCGCTGCCGTCATCACTACTTGCACTTCTGCCCCTGCATCACGCAGGCGACGCACCAAGTCAGCACTTTTGTAGGCGGCAATACCACCACTGACACCAAGAATCACACGTTTATGGGTTAATGTTGCCAACATTGCGCTTAATCTTCACAAGACAAAACAAAGCGATAACGATACCATTACAGGCTCATTGATAAAAGGATTTATATGATGTCGATTACTGATTGGCCTCTTGCTGAACGTCCGCGTGAAAAATTATTGCAACGCGGCGCAGAACATTTATCGGATGCCGAATTATTAGCCGTTTTTTTACGCACAGGCACTATCAACAAAACTGCTGTCGATATTGGCCGCGATTTAATCAAACAATTTGGCTCACTACGGCAATTATTAGAAGCTACGCCCGACACGGTGTTGGCACAAGAAGGCATTGGCCCCGCCAAATATGCCTTATTAATGGCTTCCGTCGAATTAGGTCGTCGCCATTTAGCACAAACACTAGATGATAAAGAATTACTGACCAATCCACAGATGGTACGCAGCTTTTTACGTTCGCGCCTACGCCATCATCAACATGAAATGTTTGCCGCCTTATTTTTAGACACCCAAAATAAATTACTGGCGTTTGAAATATTGTTTCAAGGCACGTTGGATAGCTGTGCTGTCCATCCGCGTGAAGTCGTGAAACGTGCCATTGCCTTACATGCTGCCAGTATTATTTTTGCCCATAATCATCCTTCGGGTCATGCTGAGCCTTCTGCCGCCGATAAAAGCATTACCGAACGATTAAAAGGCGCGTTGGCGTTAATTGATGTGCGTGTACTTGACCATTTAGTCATTGGCGAGCGTGACATTGTTTCTTTAGCGGAAAGAGGTTGGATTTAGATTGCCTCAGGCAGTTATCTCCCTTACAATCCTGCACCCTTTGTTGCCTATGCTTTACATATCAATAAAGACAGCCAATCCCTTAACAGAGTTACCGCAGATTGAGATAATTTTTATCTGCACAGTAAGTTAGGGTGATTTTACTCCTTGCCCCCGCAATATCGCTGGGGCTGCCAACCCGTAAGGAGCAAACATGCGTCATTACGAAATCGTTTTGCTGGTTCATCCAGACCAAAGCGAACAAGTCTCTGCTATGGTAGAGCGTTACACCGCGACGGTGAAAGATTCTGGTGGTCAAGTCCATCGTTTAGAAGACTGGGGTCGTCGCCAACTCGCCTATCCCATCGACAAAATTCATAAAGCACATTATGTGTTGTTGAACGTCGAATGCGATCAAAAAATTGTTGATGAATTGGGCGAAGCGTTCCGCTACAACGATGCCGTTATCCGTAACGTCATTATTCGTCGCGATGCAGCTATTACTGAAGAGTCTTTGTTAGCTAAAAGCGCGGAAGAAAAACGCGCTCGTAAAGCTGCACGCTCTGACGACTCCCTTTCTTCGGATGAAGGTTAACCTTTAGGAGATTCATCATGGCGCGTTTTTACCGTCGTCGCAAATTCTGCCGCTTTACCGCAGAAAACACCGTTTATATTGACTACAAAGACTTAGAAACTTTGAAGCAATACGTCACTGAAAATGGCAAAATTGTACCTAGCCGTATTACAGGTACAAAAGCGCGTTATCAGCGTCAGTTGGCATTAGCCATCAAGCAAGCCCGTTATTTGGCTTTGCTCCCTTATACCGACAACCATCAGTAAGAGGCGTGCAAGATGGAAATTATTCTGCTTGAAAAAGTCGCTAATTTAGGCGCGTTAGGTGCTAAAGTAAATGTTAAGGCGGGTTATGGCCGTAACTTTTTGATTCCTTATGGCAAAGCTGTTCCTGCTACTAAAGCCAACTTGGAAGCGTTTGACGCTCGCCGAGCTGAATTAGAGCGTTTAGCGACTGAAGTATTAGCAAACGCGCAAGCGCGTGCTGTTCAGTTGGCCAGCGTTGCTGTGGTCATTGCTGCAAAAGCAGGTGACGAAGGCAAATTGTTCGGTTCGGTCGGCACGCGTGATATTGCTGAAGCCATTACCGCTGCTGGTGTTGCTGTTGACAAGCTCGAAGTTCGCTTGCCCAATGGCGCATTGCGTAACACAGGCGCGTTCACTATTGCCTTGCATTTGCATAGTGATGTGGTTGCCGAAGTGTCATTAACTATCGTTTCTGAATAAGCGCGATTGTTAAAAAAAGCACCGTTACGGCAACGTAACGGTGCTTTTTATTTTGCTGATGTTGTCCAGTCCAACATTTTAGGACTTACGCGGTTATCGCTTATTTGCTCACATTTCAGCCGCTTTTGGCGGCTTTATGTTCGCAAAACGCGCTAATCGCGGTGCGATGCGTAAG
The DNA here is from genome assembly GCA_046590075.1 of Agitococcus sp. GTDB lineage: Bacteria > Pseudomonadota > Gammaproteobacteria > Pseudomonadales > Moraxellaceae > Agitococcus. Next base: position 8,390 of record JBKJUH010000066.1, on the reverse strand, counting down.
TCCTGATCTGTTTTTTACAAAAAATATCGTCCGAATAAAGTCTGTTGTAATCGTAAATTTTATGGCTTAATCATCTTCTGCATGGCTACGTTGTTGCGCTGAATCACAGTGCTTTCATGTATAAAATAAACCATTTTTGTAAAAATTAAGGCGCGTTAAAATCCGTCTTTGCCTTTTTAGGACTTACGCGGTTATCGCTTTTTTATTCACATTTCAGCCGCTTTTGGCGGCTTTATGTTCACAAAACGCGCTAATCGCGGTGCGATGCGTAAGTCCTGTAATTTTATTATTTATTGCTGGTATCACGATGAATACAAATCTTCAAATTATCGATAACGATGTCGTCACTTCGCTTAAAGTGCCGCCACACAGCTTAACGCTAGAGCAAGCTATTCTCTCGGGGCTGATGGCTGAACCTGAAGCATGGGACAATCTTGAGGCGATTATTAGTGAAACGGATTTTTACTCACCGCGTCATAAAATGATTTTTGAAGCCATTGCCACGCTTATTAAACAGCAGCAACCCTGTGATGCCTTGCTCGTCGCCAAACACATGGAAGACATGGGAACCCTAGAAAAAGCAGGTGGCGAAGCCTATTTAGGCCAAATTCTGCGTGACTCGCCAGCCACCACCGCCAATATTGAAGTTTACGCCGAACGGGTGCGTGAGTTTTCTATTTTGCGCCAACTGATTACCAGCACCAATGATATTGCCTCAATTGCCTATCATCCTAAAGGTGAATCTGCTTCTACTATTCTTGACCAGGCCGAAAGCAAAATTTTTGCCATAGCCGAACAACAGAAAAATCGAACGACACAAATTGGCCCGCAACTGATCAAACCGTTATTAGCCAAAACCGTGCAAAAAATTGATGAGTTATTTCACTCTAAGGAAGCATTAACAGGGTTAAGTACCGGCTTTACCGATTTAGATAAACGCACACAAGGCTTACATGGCGGCAGTTTAGTGATTGTTGCCGCTCGTCCGAGTATGGGCAAAACGACGTTTGCTATGAACTTGGTCGAAAGTATTCTCTTTAACACGAAATTGCCTGCTTTAGTGTTTTCGATGGAAATGCCTGCCGACCAACTATTGTTACGGATGTTGTCGTCAATTGGTGGTGTTGATCAAGGGCGAGTGCGCTCGGGTAAATTGGAAGATGAAGATTGGCCACGTCTGACCTCGGCCATCACTCAGCTCAACGAAAAACTGTTGTATATTGATGACAGTGCCGCCCTGCCACCCTCAGAATTACGCACGCGCGCCCGTCGTGTTGCCCGTGACCACGGTGGCAAACTGGGTTTAATCATGGTCGACTATTTGCAGTTAATGCGTGTACCGGGTTTTGATAATAACCGTGTCAATGAAGTTGCAGAAATCTCGCGCTCGTTAAAATCGCTGGCAAAAGAATTGGATTGCCCTGTGGTGGGTTTGTCGCAGTTAAGTCGTAATTTAGAAAGTCGCCCTAACAAACGGCCAATTATGTCTGATTTGCGGGAATCGGGTGCTATTGAGCAAGATGCTGATTTAATTATGTTTATTTATCGAGATGAAGTCTATAACGCGGACTCTAAAGATAAAGGCACGGCGGAAATTATTATCGCCAAACAACGTAACGGCCCCATTGGTACGTCACGCTTAGCTTTTTTAGGCCATTTAACCACCTTCAAAGATTTAGCTCCTGAATACTATCGTCCTGATGATGAATAAACCATGCGTGATGCTCAACTGACCATTAACCGTTCTGCCCTACTCCACAATCTCCATCAAGTTAAATTGGCCGCTCCACACGCGAAAATCTTGGCGATGGTCAAAGCCGATGGTTATGGACATGGAGCCTTAGTGGTGGCTGAAACCTTAGCACCTCACGTTGATGCGCTAGGTGTTGCCTTTTTAGAAGAAGCCTTAGCCTTGCGGATGGCAGGAATTACCTGCCCGATAGCCATTTTGGAAGGCATATTTTCAGCAGAGGAATTAGCGGTGGCATTAGCGGCACGCTGTTATTTAGTCGTTCATCAAGCCGAGCAAATAGCGTTGTTGCAACAGTATCAAGGTGATTTAACGACACGAATTTGGCTCAAGATTGATAGTGGTATGCACCGTTTAGGTTTTGCGCCCACACCAGCCATCAATGCTTATCATCAACTACACGCGTTATCTATGGTCGAAGAAATCATCTTAACCAGTCACTTTGCCTGTGCCGATGATTTACACTCGCCAAAAACAGCTCAGCAAATGGCAGTGATTGAGCAGCTTACTCACGCTTTACCCCCCCTGCCACAAAGTTTAGCCAACTCAGCCGCGATTTTGGCGTGGCCAAACACCCATCGGCAATGGGTACGACCCGGTATTATGTTGTATGGCTCATCGCCTTTTGCCGATAAATCGGCGGCCGAACTTAACCTACAAGCAGTGATGACATTACGCTCCAGACTTATTGCCGTGCAAACAATTACCACTGGCGAAACAGTCGGTTATGGCAGTACATGGCAAGCCACACGCGACACCCGTTTAGGCGTAGTGGCGATGGGTTACGGTGATGGTTATCCTCGTCATATTGGTAGAGAGACGTGTGTGTTAATTAACGGTCAGCGCGCAGCGATTGTTGGCCGTGTCAGTATGGATATGATGACCATTGATATTAGCGACATTCAGGCCGAACGGGGTGACAGTGTGTTGTTATGGGGTGACGATTTATCTGCCGATGAAATTGCTGCCTCAGCAAAAACTATTAGTTATGAATTATTTTGTCAGGCTACCGCAAGAGCCGAGCGTTTTATCATCTAAAACAGTGACTTATCAGAAAATATAATCAATAAGTCTACTAATATTTTTTAATAGGTCAAAATCATCTTTCCGAAATGAAACATCACTTCTATATTAAAACTGTAGGCTGGCTGAAAGGAGAAATGAAAATTAGTGTTTGTGAGTTCGTTTCTACAGCAGAGTAGTTTTAATTTCTAAGGTGTTCGCACCTAACACGTTCGCCGTACAGGCGTACGAAACCCCGTGATGTTCTGCGGGGTTTTTCATTGTATACGCTGACTGTTTTTTGTGGCTTCTTTTCTTGGTGTTGCTGAGCTTGCGGTGTATCAAAACATTTACTACAGGGTACTTCGACAGGCTCAGTACGAACGGTATGTCTCACTCCCACATCATCCCGTACAAACGGCAGCGCCATTACGAGCTAAAATTTTAGCTTTTGCTACTTCAGCGGCTGTGCGTAACTGCGTGGCTTTGACTGCACTTGATCCCTCTAAATTTTCGATGAGTACATCTAAGGCTTCAGTGGCTCTAAAGCCAGCGAAATCACCTAAGACTGTGACGGCGGCAAGATTAATATCCGCTGTTTGTCGTTGCAAATTATTCATCAACACTCTTAACGCGGTTGGATGGCAGGTTTGCCCTAAGGCGATAGCCGCTGCATCAACCACATTCGGCTCAGAATCGGCATTAAAAATATTAATCAGCGGTTGTAACGCACCATCCGTAATTTTACTTTGTGCGGATAAAAAACCTAAACGTTTAACGGCCGCCAAGCGTTGTTGGCTATCTTTAGAACTTAATTCTTTGACGACCAATTCTGGATTGGTCATTTCCAAGACATTTGGCGGCGGGCCAACTGGCTCAGGCGTATCTTCGGGTCTGGGTGGCAAGCGAAACGTTGTTGGCTCCGCTTTGGCTTGCTCTTCAATTTCCACTTGTTTTTGATACTCTTTACTGATGCGCTCAGCTTCTGCCTGTTGCTCTTGTTCTGCGCGACCACAAGCCACCATCAACAGCGAGAGGCCAATTAAGCTGTATAAACGAATGCTTTGCTTCATTTTTTCCTCATTAAGTGAATAAACGACAATTAACGTCGTATTGGCTTTGCGTGAACCACCAAAAGATTTTACTCTAGTGATTATTCATTATTATTCGTAATTTTAGCATGAGCAAAACCAAAATAGCGTATGCCTGTAATAGCTGTGGCAGTCCTTTTTCTAAATGGGCAGGCCAATGTACCGAATGTGGGGCATGGAACAGTATTCACGAAATAAAAGCCGAGGCCTTAGGCAATCCCCGTCAACGCGGTAATTATGCTGGCCAAGCTAGCACGGTCACGGTTTTAGATGATGTGGCCTTGGCTTCTGTTGCCCGCACCCAAACAGGTTTATCTGAGCTTGACCGTGTACTCGGCGGCGGTTTAGTAGCAGGTTCTGTGGTGTTAATTGGCGGCGACCCTGGCATTGGCAAATCAACGATTTTATTGCAAACCTTAACCTTTCTGGCTCAAAGTCAACCTGCGTTATATATCACGGGTGAAGAATCGCTTTCCCAAGTTGCCATGCGTGGCAAACGCTTAGAATTACCCTGTGACCGTCTTAAAATTATGGCCGAAACCTGTGTCGAAAATATTGTCGCGACTTTACGCGCCGAAAGACCCGCCGTTGCTGTTATCGACTCCATTCAAACGCTGTATACCGAAGCCTTGCAGTCTGCACCGGGTGGTGTTTCGCAGGTGCGTGAGTCTGCCGCCCTACTGACGCGTTATGCCAAACAAAGTGGCACTGCCTTGTTTTTAGTCGGTCATGTCACCAAAGAAGGCTCGTTAGCAGGCCCGCGTGTTTTAGAACACATGGTCGATTGCGTCTTGTATTTTGAAGGTGAATCAGACTCACGTTTTAGGATGATTCGTGCCGTTAAAAATCGCTTTGGTGCGGTTAATGAACTGGGCGTATTTGCCATGACCGATAGAGGTTTACGCGAAGTGGCTAATCCATCGGCCATTTTCTTATCCCGTTACGACGAACCTATTCCCGGCTCCGTGGTGATGGTCAGTCGAGAAGGCACACGGCCATTATTGGTCGAAGTACAAGCCTTAGTCGATGATGCTTATGGTAATCCGCGTCGAGTCGCCATTGGTTTAGATCAAAATCGTTTAGCGATGTTATTGGCGATTTTGCATCGACATGGTGGCGTACATACCATTGGACAGGATGTATTTGTCAATGTTGTTGGTGGCGTGAAGGTATTAGAAACGGGATCCGATTTAGCCGTTTTACTGGCGGTAAACTCCAGTTTACGCGGCCAAGCCTTACCAACAGATTTAGCGGTATTTGGTGAAGTCGGATTATCGGGTGAGATTCGTCCTGTGCCTAATGGTCAGGAGCGGTTACGCGAAGCCGCTAAACACGGTTTCAAACGCGCAATTGTGCCAAAAGGTAATGTGCCACGCCAAGAAATTGAAGGCTTGGAAGTGGTCGGTGTAGGAAGATTGCATGAGGCGTTGGCGGCAGTTTGATGAATGCAGGCAGAGAACCTTAGTTTTTTCTATTTTCCATTCGCACCGAGCCTGTCGAAGGATGCCAGTGGTTCGATGCTTCGACAAGCTCAGCATCACCACAAACGGTAAACCTTTGTACAAGTGCTTATATCAACCGTTTTAGGGTTATAGAATCACTTTTTTAATTTTTGCAGAATATATTTTAGGTTTTTATGGCTAAAGCATTGGTTATTGTTGAGTCGCCCGCAAAGGCGAAAACCATCAACAAATATTTGGGTAAAGACTTTATCGTCAAGTCTAGTATTGGCCATGTCCGTGATTTGCCCGTCAGTGGCGGTGGCAAAGAAGAAAAAGAAACGACCAAAGCTGTCAGTAAAGCGCGTGCTACACCCGAAGAAAAAGCAGTTAAAGCGCGTAACGCCCTAGTGTCAAGAATGGGTGTTGACCCTGAGCATAACTGGGCAGCGCATTACGAAATTTTACCCGGTAAAGAAAAAGTCGTCGCTGAACTCAAGGCCATTGCCGCAGGTGTTGACACCATCTATCTGGCAACCGACTTGGATAGAGAAGGAGAAGCCATCGCTTGGCATTTACAACAAGTGATTGGTGGCGACCCGAATCGCTATCAACGGGTGGTATTTAACGAAATTACCAAAACCGCGATTACCGCCGCCTTTCAACAACCGACCTTATTAAATATTGACCGTGTCAATGCCCAGCAAGCACGTCGCTTTTTAGACCGTGTTGTTGGTTATATGGTGTCACCGTTATTGTGGGAAAAAGTGGCGCGTGGCTTGTCGGCTGGTCGTGTGCAATCCGTTGCCGTACGTTTAGTGGTGGAAAAAGAGCGCGAAATTCGTGCCTTTGTGCCCGAGGAATTTTGGGATTTAGACGCAGATACACAAACCGCGAAAAAAGATAATTTACGTCTGCAAGTCACCCGTTATCAAGAGCAAGCCTTCAAACCTAAAAACGAAAAAGACACCTTAACGGCCGTTAAAAACTTAGAAAACGCGCAGTATGTGGTCAGCAAACGTGAAGATAAGCCGACAAAAACCAAACCCCCTGCACCGTTTATTACCTCAACATTGCAGCAAGCCGCCAGTACTCGTTTAGGTTTTTCGGTGAAAAAAACCATGACCTTAGCGCAGCGTTTATACGAAGCGGGTCATATTACCTATATGCGTACCGACTCCACCAATTTAAGCCAAGATGCGGTACAAACAGCGCGTGAATTTATTGAGCAACAGTTTGGCAAAAAATATCTACTCGACAAGCCCAATGTTTATGCCAGCAAAAGTGGCGCACAAGAAGCCCACGAAGCCATACGCCCGTCCGATGTTACCGTCTTGGCGACCAGTATTGGTAATTTAGAACGCGATGCCGAACGCTTATATGACTTGATTTGGCGGCAATTTGTCGCCTGTCAAATGCCCGAAGCCGAGTATGTCAGCACGTCATTAGTGGCAAGTGCAGCGGACTATGAACTGCGTACGCGCGGTCGTATTTTGACTTTTGATGGCTTTACCAAAGTCTTATCACCTGTGCAAAAAGATAATGATGATGTTGTATTGCCAAATGTCAAAGTGGGCGAAGCATTAAAGTTGATTAAACTCATCCCAAGTCAGCATTTTACTAAAGCAACACCACGTTTTACTGAAGCTACTTTAGTACGTGAATTAGAAAAGCGCGGCATTGGTCGTCCTTCGACTTATGCGTCGATTATCTCGACGATTCAAGATCGTGGTTATGTCAAATTAGATAGCAAACGTTTTTATGCCGAAAAAATGGGCGATATTGTTGCCGAGCGGTTATTAGAAAGTTTTGACAACTTAATGGATTATGCCTTTACCGCGAAACTAGAAGAAGAATTAGATAAAGTCGCCGAAGGTCAACTGAATTGGAAAGTAGTGTTAGATGACTTTTATACTGACTTTAGCGGCAAACTAAAAGTCGCTGCGGGTGAGGACGGTATGCGCCGTAATCAACCTGTGGCCATTGAGTTTCCTTGCCAATTATGCAGTCGGCCAATGCAAATTCGTACCGCCAGTACAGGCGTGTTTTTGGGCTGTTCTGGTTATGCCTTACCGCCTAAAGAGCGGTGCAAAGGTACAATTAATTTAATGCCTGTAGAGCATGTAGCCCTTGCCGATAATGACGAAGACGGCGAAACAGCAGAGTTGCGTACCAAAAAACGTTGCCCAAAATGCAGTACGGCAATGGACAGTTATTTGGTGGATACCGAGCGCAAACTACATGTTTGTGGCAATAACCCTGACTGTGACGGTTATTTATTAGAACAGGGCGTTTATAAGCTCAAAGGTTATGACGGCCCGATTGTTGAGTGCGATAAATGTGGCGGCAAAATGGAGCTAAAAAGTGGTCGTTTTGGCCAGTATTTTGCTTGCTCAACCTGCCCGAATACGCGCAAAGTGTTAAAGAGTGGAGAAGCTGCGCCACCTAAAGCCGATGCCATTCCTACCGACATTCGTTGTGCTAAATCCGATGACCATTTTGTTTTACGTGATGGGGCGGCAGGTTTGTTTTTGGCGGCCAGTCAATTTCCTAAGCACCGCGAAACACGCACACCGAGTATTGCTGAATTACACTCTGTTGCTGACCGTTTAGACCCTAAGTTCCATTATTTATTGCAAGCACCCGCCACCGATGATTATGGTCATCCGAGCTTGTTACGTTTTAGCCGTAAAGCGAAAGAGCAGTTTATAGCGACCGAAGATGCCGAAGGTAAAGCAACAGGATGGCAAGCATTTTATCGAGAAGGCCATTGGAAAATAACCAAAGGCAAACTGTCGAAATAAGACAATAAGCAAGCTAATGCGACGATTTTTCAGCAGGTAAGTACTATTGAATAAGTTTTACAGCATTTACCGTTCGCACTGAGCCTGTCGAAGTGTTGTATGCCAGTGGTTCGACGAGCTCACCACGAAGGGGAGGGTAGTACATGGAAACCTTCGCTTTGGTGCTTATTTTTTTGTTGAAAAATTGTCATTTTGTGTGCGGATTATTGTTGATGACAAATAGCGGTATGGTGAGGATGTTGCAAGATGCCTGAAGCGGTATTAGAAATTGTGGAATTAGACAGCGGTGAAATTGTGTTAAGAC
>JBKJUH010000093.1:0-3379 GCA_046590075.1 Agitococcus sp. | reverse complement strand
AAACGCGCGGTTGCCCCTTCTATGAATCAGCAAATGTGGGCAGCACAAGTGACACAAGATAACGTCGCTAGTTTACAAGCCCATCAAGTGACCATATTTCAGCCCGCATCAGGCAGCCAAGCCTGTGGTGATGTGGGTGCAGGACGCATGTTAGAAGCCGTTGATTTGGCACAACGCTGTGCATTATTATTTCAAACAGGCGCATTAACGGGCAAACGTGTCGTGATTACCGCAGGGCCAACTCGCGAAGCCTTAGACCCTGTGCGTTATATTAGCAATCACAGTTCAGGAAAAATGGGTTTTGCTATCGCTGAGGCGTGTATAGAAGCAGGTGCTCACGTCACTTTAATTAGTGGGCCTGTTCATATCGCCACGCCTGACCGTGTTGTACAACTAAAAGTCATTAGTGCCTTAGAAATGTTGGCGGCCAGTGAACAAGCTGTTGCTTTGGGATGTGATTTGTTTATTGCCACTGCCGCCGTTGCTGATTATCGACCTGCGAGTATTGCCGAGCAAAAAATTAAAAAAGTCGGAGATGCTATTAGTATCGAATTAGTCAAAAATCCTGATATTGTTGCCAGCATTGCCCAATCCCCTCATCGACCTTTTGTGTTAGGCTTTGCCGCAGAAACCGAACGCGTTGAAGAGTATGCGCGTGGCAAATTACAAGCCAAAAAATTAGATATGATTGCTTGTAATGATGTGTCCCGTGCGGATATTGGCTTTCAAAGTGATGATAATGCCATGACCGTTTTTTGGTCTAACGGCAAGACACAGTTAGAAAAATCACCGAAAGCACATATTGCCCGTGCTTTAGTGGCTTTATGCTCCCAACAACTAAGTGCTGGTCGTGTAAGTGCGACACATGATAACCCTTGATGAATAAATGACCCATGAAACTACAAGTTAAAATTTTAGACGCGCGTCTTGGCCAAGAATTTCCACTGCCCAGTTATGCAACAACAGGTTCGGCAGGCTTAGATTTACGCGCCTGTATGACTGAGCCGTTAACCTTAGAAGCAGGTGAAACTAAACTCATTGGCACTGGTTTGGCTCTGTATATTCAAGACCCTGCGTATGCAGGATTGGTATTGCCGCGTTCTGGTTTAGGTCATAAACACGGTATTGTTTTGGGTAATTTGGTCGGTTTAATTGACTCTGATTATCAGGGTGAGTTAATGCTGTCTTGTTGGAATCGTGGTCATGCCCCATTTACTATTCAAGTCGGCGAGCGTTTAGCACAATATGTGTTAGTACCCGTCATACAAGCAGATTTAACCATTGTTGAAGACTTTGTGGCGACTGATCGTGGTGCAGGTGGTTTTGGCCATTCTGGACGGCACTAAATCGTTGTCAATAAAGAGTATCGGTAAAATTGGATGCTGATATTGGCTGAACCAGCCAACTGGCGAAAACGATGCCTCACAGAATTAAAACGTCGTCATTCCATCATGCAACAACTGTATTGCGATGGCAGGAGAGAATAAGTTGGCAGCTCAAAAGTCAGTATTTAAAATGGCATTACCCTTTGTTGGGGCTATATCCATATTGTTGTTGGTTTTAATTGGCACGGTTGGCGTTATTTCAATTGAAGATCAACAACAGCGTCAGCAACAAGAAGCTATTCAATATCAACAGCGTGCCGTTGATGTCGTGAATAATTTCCTTGAACAACAAAATGCTTTTGCCAAGCAAATAGCGAGCCAGCCCTCCGAAATTATTGTCGGCAATATTCCAGGCACGTTATTTACGCGTGTTTTGCTAACAGGGGAAGAAGTCCCGAACGATTTAAGTTTTAGTAATGAGGATATGTTACGTCGTGCCATCGCGCAAAAAGGTGAGGTTGAGCCAGAAATGAGCGTCTTTGAAAAAACGCAAATTTTGGCGATTGTCAAACCCTTAGCCGATGGTAAAGGCGTATTACTCATGAACCTACCGTTAGATTATTTGCGTAAGAGCTTAGAAGGGTTTAGTGAAAAAGAAGGCGGTAAAATTAAACTCATTCAAAAGTTAGGGGCTAAAGGCGTAGACACCATCATCGTTAATCTTAATGCCGACACTATCAACAGTGCTTCCATTCCTGTGCGTAATAAAAACTGGTATTTGCAAATTGAAGCACCCACAGGGCAGGGCAAAGTGTTTATTATTATTGCTGTGTTAAGTATCTGTGCGATAGGCGTTATTGTGGGCGTGATTTATTTTATTCGTCGCTTTGATAAAACACTCAATCAAGATATGGCGGCCATCCAAAGTATGCTAAAAGGCGAAACACCATCAACACCCTTAAACTTTTCCTTAGTCCAAGATTTGCAAGGCACCTTAGCCACGCATAAAGTGGTTGTTGCTAATCAGCAAAAACGCGAAACCGACACTGAAGCCGAAAGACTGGCCGCTATTGAAACGGGCATTGAAATGACCAGTGTTGATATTGCGTCATTAGCAGCCACAGCCGAAGCCAAATATGTGGTTGATGAAAAAGACCTATTATCCTTAGATAATCTGAGTCTACTTTTGGACAATAAGCCTACGACCAAGCAAGAAACAGTCGATTTAGAGTTGCTTGAGTACAGCAGAGCACAAGCCAAACAAAAAGAAGACAGCATAGCTCCTGCCCATATTTTTAGAGCCTACGATATTCGTGGTAAGGCACACACTGAAATTACCACTGTTTTGGCGCGAGAAATTGGCTTGGCGGTGGGTAGTGAAGCCAAAATTCGTGGAGAGCACACCATTGTTGTCGGTAGAGATGCCCGTTTATCGAGTGTTGAGTTAAGTAAAGCATTGGTTAATGGCTTGCAAGAAAGCGGTTGTGACGTCATTGATGTCGGACAAGTACCAACGCCTGTATTGTATTTTGCCGCCAACGAATTAGGTACGGGTAGCGGTGTGATGGTGACAGCCAGCCATAATCCTGCGCCTGATAACGGTTTCAAAATCATGTTAGGCAATCACACTCTCGTAGATACTGAAATTTACGCGCTCCGCCAGCGTATTCTTGACAAAGACTTTAATAGCGGTGCAGGTGCGTATATCGAACGCGAAATTAGCGAAGACTACTTACAACGCATCAATGATGATGTCATTTTGGCGCGTAATTTTAACGTCGTCGTAGATGCTGGCAATGGGGTTGCAGGGCCTTTAGCGGTCAAAATGCTAGAGACATTAGGTTGTACCGTCAGTGCCTTGTATTGTGATCCCGATGGCAACTTCCCGAATCACGACCCAGACCCTACCAAAGCGGAAAACCTAGAAGACTTATTAAGTGATGTTGCCATTAGTGGTGCTGATGTCGGTATTGCCTTTGATGGTGATGGTGACAGGGTAGTGATTGTAACCAACTCGACCAAAATTATTGCCAGCGACCGTTTGTTAATGTTGT
>JBKJUH010000053.1:0-12465 GCA_046590075.1 Agitococcus sp. | reverse complement strand
TGGCGAACACTTTATTGGCCTTGCTAAAAAAGATATGGAGCGTTGGTTTATTCACTTGCCCGATAAAGATTTAGCTTACTTTGCCGAAGGTACAGAGCATTTTGATGATTACTTTTTTGCTGTCGATTGGGCGCAACGTTTCGCCAAACAAAACCGCGAATTGATGATGCAAAATGTTATTAAAGCGTTGCGTAGCATCATTAGCAAACCGTTTACCACTGATATGTTGGCTGTTAATTGTCATCATAATTATGTGGCGCGCGAAAAACATTTTGGCGTTAATAATGTGCTAGTCACCCGAAAAGGTGCGGTGAGTGCGCGTAAAGATGAACTGGGCATTATTCCTGGAAGCATGGGCGCGAGTTCGTTTATTGTGCGTGGTTTAGGTAACGAAGAAAGCTTTCATAGTTGCTCGCATGGTGCAGGACGCAGCATGTCACGCACTGAAGCCAAACATCGTTTTACCGTAGAAGATCACGCCAAAGCTACAGAAGGTGTGGAATGCCGCAAAGATGTCGATGTGGTCGATGAAACGCCAGCCGCCTATAAACCCATTGAAGCGGTAATGCACGCTCAACGCGATTTGGTCGAAGTGGTACATACCTTAAAACAAGTGGTTTGTGTGAAGGGTTAACTCTTCGACTCCGCTCAGAGGACATTTTTTGTTGGCTGAGCGGAGTCGAAGCCAAAATTAATTTGAAACTCAGGATTTTAAATGATAACCCTAGACGGTTCTTATGGTGAAGGCGGCGGCCAAATGCTGCGCTCTGCCCTCGCCCTCAGCATGGTGACAGGCAAAGCCTTTACCATGCACGACATCCGCGCTAATCGCGGTAAAAAAGGTTTATTACGTCAACATTTAACGGCGGTTAAAGCCGCGCAGCAAATTTGCTCTGCGGAAGTCACTGGCGCAGAACTCAACAGCCAACACCTTATTTTTATCCCTAAAGCCATTCAAAGTGGTGATTATAAATTTGAAATTGGTACGGCAGGCAGCGCAACCTTAGTTCTGCAAACCGTTTTACCTGCTTTGCTCAAAGGTCAAAACAAAAGCACCGTGACTATTACAGGTGGTACTCATAATCAATCCGCACCTTCTGCCGATTTTTTACAGTACGCATTTTTACCCTTATTGGCAAAAATGGGCGTTAACTGCAAATTCACGCTGAGGAAACACGGTTTTTATCCTGCAGGTGGTGGTGAATTAGTGGTGGAAATAGAGCCTTGTTCACAGCTTCAACCCTTACATTTACAGCAACGTGGCGCACACAAAACGTCGTTTGCCCATAGTTTAATGTGCAGTTTACCCATACATATTGCCGAACGAGAATTAGCTACCGTACGCGAAACAATGGGCTGGACAGAACAGCAAACCGAATGTCGTACGATTCGGGCATTGGGACAAGGCAATGTGTTATTGCTGGTCATTGAGGACGAAAATGTCACAAATGTTTTTTGCGGTTTTGGCGAACATGGTGTCAGTGCTGAAAAAGTTGCCATGCTGACCTGTAAACAAGCCCTACACTTTATTCATAGCGCAGCAACCGTCGATGAATACTTAGCCGACCAACTGTTATTACCTTTGGCTTTAGCAAGCTCAGGCAGTTTTAGCACCACGACACTCAGCTCACATTGCCAGAGTAATATCGCGGTTATTCAACAGTTTTTAGCCGTTAATTTTCAACATCGACGCTTAGATTCTGGCGTAGTACACATTGCAGTCAGTCCGTTATAGCGATGGTTTCACGTGAAACCATCGCGTTTTAATGACGATTTTTTGCCCGTTAATTTTATCATGTGGAAAGCGTAGCCAACGCCGTTTGCATATTTAACCGTGCCGTTGACTCATAATGTTGACGGCAATAATCAGTACTATAAATAAAAGGCCGTTGTAGAAAAGACGCTAATATTTGCCCTCTACTCTGCTTAAATTGCTCTTGTGCCACCCAAGCATACTCTTGGCGAATTTGTTGTTCGTACTCAGCAAAACGCGCTGGCTCACAACCTAAAATGGCTAAATCAACATCCACTAACAACTGTGCGTCAGTATCTAAGGGATCAGGTTGAGCTTGATGTTGCGTCGCCATAATTAACTGGTCGATACGCGCAATTAATGCTGCTTCTGCGCCTATTTGAATCAATACCTCACTCGCCCATGCTGCGCTTTTAGCTTCGTTATCACAGGCATGAACATCATAAACTGCATCATGAAAATACAACGCAAGGGCAATGTGTGCAGGATTAACCGCCAAATGCTGCAACTGCGTCAACAAGGTCAAACACTCTTGCAAATGTTGCAGCGTGTGGTAATAACGATGCGGTTCTGAGTACGCTGCTGTTAACTCATCAGCTAACGTCGGCGGTGGTGTTAATTGTAATTGTTGCCACATCGTTGACCAGTTCATCACCCCCTCCTTAATACATATAGGTCGCTGTTCCTGCTGCAATTAACTCATTTTTTTCGTTATGCAACTCCATGCGCGTCACACACACTTGTTTACCGACGCGTAATAAACTCGCTGTTGCCGTAAATAATTCGCCATGCCCTGCGCGCAAATAATCAATACGCATATCGATGGTGGCTAAACGATTGATCCGTGCCGTTCGCTCCTCTTTAGGTGTGCCTTTTAGCGCGACATACGCACCACTCATGGCCATTGCCCCACCGACGGTATCTAGTGCTGTTGCAATCACGCCACCGTGTAGAATTTGCTTAAACATATTACCCACTAACTGTGGTTTCATGGCAAATTCCGCTTTAATTGCCTGTGCAGACATCTCGCTAATGGTTAAGCCCAACACTTGATTAAATGGCACCATATTAAAGCCTATTTGTAAGCGTTCTTGTAAAATCCGCGCTTTTTCTTCGTCAGAAATATCTGCTTTGGCGTGATAGTCGGTCATGTTTATTCTCAAAATAATGGTGCACGCCTCACCCTAGCAAATGCTTGGTTTATTGCCAATGGCTAAGGTTAAGACTTTGACTATTTTTATCTGAAACAAGACAATCAATCTCATAATCCTTAAAATAGCGACCATTAACTATCGAGTCATCATCATGCAACTTGCTCAACAATCCGATGCCGATATTCTAGCCATCGCCAATCCCATTATGGATAACCTGAGGGCTGGCTCTACCGCCATCAACCACGCGCAACACACGCGTGATTTTAGCGAGTGCATGAAAGCCATTGTCACACCCGAACATTTGCAATATGTCTGTCAGCAATATCAATCCGTCTGGGGTTATTTTAGCCGACGCGAGTTAGTGGCTATTTTTAGAAGACCTTATTCAATAGCCATTGTCTGGCGACAATTTTGTACCTTACAAGCAGGTGAATTTGTTGCCGAAATCGTCTTAATTGAAGAAGATGGTCGCTATTTAGTTGATCATGCAATGATATTTTAATTTTTGTTTTTTTATCGAGTCACATCATGTCCCAATTTACCTTTACTCGTGCGCCCTTCCCTCACACTCGATTACGGCGTGTGCGTTTTCAAGAGTTTAGTCGCCGTTTGGTGCAAGAAACTACGCTCACACCTGCCGATTTAATTTACCCGATGTTTGTCATTGAAGGTGAAAATCGTCGTGAAGCTATTCCGTCAATGCAAGGTATTGAACGGGTCACGATTGATGAACTGTTAAAAGAAGCGGCGGAACTGGTGGCCTTAGGGGTGCCTGCGGTCGCGTTGTTTCCTGTCACACCTCCCGAAGCTAAAAGTTTATTGGCTGAAGAAGCATGGAATCCAAACGGTTTGGCACAACGTGCGGTACGTGCCTTAAAACAGCATTTTCCGCAATTGGGCGTGATTACTGATGTTGCTTTAGACCCATTTACCACCCACGGCCAAGACGGAATTATTAATGATGAAGGTTATGTGGTGAATGACATCACCACCCAAGCCTTGATTAAACAAGCCCTATCTCATGCTCAAGCAGGGGCAGATATTGTTGCACCCTCAGACATGATGGATGGTCGTATTGGCGCGATTCGTGCGGCCTTAGAAGCGGCGAATTATCCGAATGTGTGTATTTTATCGTATGCCGCTAAATATGCGTCTAACTACTACGGGCCATTCCGTGATGCGGTTGGTTCGGCGGGTAACTTAAAAGGCGGCAATAAAAAAACCTATCAAATGGATCCTGCTAACCGTATGGAAGCCTTGCATGAAGTCGGTTTAGATTTAGCCGAAGGTGCCGATATGGTCATGGTTAAACCTGCTATGCCCTATTTAGATATTGTTCGTGAGGTTAAAAATACCTATCAAGCCCCGACCTTTGCCTATCAAGTGAGCGGTGAATATGCCATGCACATGGCGGCCATTAGCAATGGTTGGCTTAAGCGTGATGAGATTATTTTAGAGTCGTTAATGTGTATTAAACGCGCTGGAGCGGATGCGATTCTGACCTATTTTGCGAAAGAAGCGGCGAAGTTGTTGCAGAAGTAATGTCAGAAATGCCGTAGCGTGGGTTGAGGTAGGAAACCCACGATTTCGTGAGACTAAATGAGGGCTTTCCTTCGTCAACCCATCTTACCCATACGACGAACAAAGAAAGCATTGATTTCCCCTCTCCCTACCCTTATTAATCTATCTCCCATCCACAAAAAAAATGTAGGAACACCGCCATGCCCATTTCCATGTACCAAGCCTCAATTCCCGTTTTCACCCACATGCTCCGCAACCTTATAAACATTCTAGAAAAAGGCGCAGCCCATGCCGAAGCAAAAAACTTTGAGCCAACAGTATTGGTCAATAGTCGCCTTGCGCCTGATATGTTTGCCCTATCCAAACAAGTGCAAATTGCTACCGATATGGTCAAAGGCTGTGCCGCCCGTTTAGCAGGTGTAGAACCACCCAAATACGATGACAACGAAACGACTATTGCCGATCTCATTGCCCGTGTGCAAAAAGTAGCCGATTACTTAGCTACATTTACCGCCGAGCAAATTGACGGTTCAGAGGAAAAAGCCATTGTTTTAAGCATGCGTACACGCACTTTAAACTTTGATGGTCAAACCTATTTGCAGCACTTCGTTATCCCTAATATGTATTTTCATATTACTACTACCTACAATATTTTGCGTCATAACGGCGTGGAGTTAGGGAAACAGGATTATATTGGTCAAGTTTAATTAGCATTCGTATGAAATTTAGCGTTCATGGTGAGCCTGTCGGAACCACTGGCAGTAAGCAATTCGACAGGCTCAATGCAAACAGTACTTTAAAAGCTGGGTGTTTCTAAAAAGACGTGGTTTGCGTTTAACTCAATTTTTCTCACACTTTCGCGTTTAATCGTGCTTGTGCACCTGCCAATAAACGCTCCGTTTTGATAATAGCGCGCGTATGTGACCCCGTACCAATTTTGCCGCCCGAGTCAAATGCTTCAATGGTGAATTGATATAATTTACCTTCGCGGCCAAGATACGTTGCCACTGCTTGCACAACATCAAATTTCGCGGTCGCGGCTAAATGTTGAATATTGACACCCACGCCCACCGACAACTCGCCTATTTGCAAAGAGGACGTTAAACAACGCGCTGCGGCTAACTCCATAATGGCCACCATTCGCGCGGTAGCCAATACTTCGGGAAAATCATCGTCACTCATCACCGCTAAGGCTTTGGCGGTATCCGCTTCGGTGACAACTAACGAGGCTGTCGCACTATCACCTTCTTTTAATATCATGCTCATCTCTCCCCCTCTCCTTATTAAACTTTCAGCGTTAAGGCTAGTCCATCAAACTGAATACCTGCCCAACCATCGCGCCTAAACGCACGAATATTTGCGTGACTCGTTCCCTGCGGCTCGGTCAAAACTTCTTGATAAAATCGACCAAAACAGGCCAAAGTATCTGCTTCAGATAACATATTTAATTGAGCAAAAGCAAAAATACGGCATGAGCCTTCATTTTGCCCTGCTTCGTTAATTACGGGATTGGTTAAGCCATTAGCAAAACGTGTTGGCGTGTAATCATATAAGGTGTTGATGACGGTAATAGTATCTTCAAAATCGACCTCACCTGCGCGCAGGCGTGTTAAAAAAATCGCTAACATAAACTAAAAACTCATGGTGATTGATAAACTATTTGTTATGTTATTTATGCCACAATCGCCATCATTTGTCTGTTACGGAAAATTTATCATGTCTAAAAATGTTGTTATTACAGGTGCATCTAGTGGTATTGGCGCAGCACTGGCGCAAGCATTTGCCAGCAAAGGTTATAATCTGGGTTTAGCGGCACGTCGTTTGGACAAGCTCGAAACTTTGGCTACGCAACTGGAAGAAACCTATAAGGTTCGTGTGGTCGTCACCACCTTAGATGTACAAGCGGATGCTACGATTAGCGCAGCTTTGCGTGAATTAGCGCAAGGCTTAGGACAGATTGATATTGTTGTTGCTAATGCTGGTATTACAGGTGTGCGTCGCAGTGGTAGCGGTGATATTTCTATTGATAAAGCCATTATGCAAACCAATCTCATTGGTGCAATTGCTACGCTGGATGCGGCAACGCAAATCTTTTTAGCGCAAGGTCATGGCCATTTAGTCGGTATGTCTTCGTTTTCGGCGTTCTCGCCATTGCCAGGAAGTGCGGCATATTCTGCGAGCAAAGCGGCATTAACGAATTATATGAACGCCATGCGTTTAGAGTTAATCAACAAAAAAATCAATGTCACTATTATTCATCCAGGCTTTATTAAAACAGACATTGCGCCACACATGGAAAAATATCCCTTTGTTATCGAAGCGGATGTGGCTGCTCAACAAATGGTGCGCGCCATTGAAGCCAAAAAGGTGAATGTGATTGTACCTGCGATGCCGTGGAAAGCCGCACGTGGGCTAATGGCTTTAACACCAGACCCATTGTTAGCGATGATGTTTGCTAAGTTTATGAAGTGAGTTTGAAGTTTGTAGCCAAATGGAAAGACGGGCTACGGTGTTATCTGATATAGATCTAGTATGGCGCCATACCACAATGGAGTGTTAAAAAATCAGGACTTACGCATTTCACCAAAATTAGCGCGTTTTGTGAACTAAAAATCGTTGGAAACGATTGTTTAGTGAGCAAATAAGCGATAACCGCGTAAGTCCTAAAATAAACGATAAAGTAGGCGCATAACAGCCAAAAATATCGTCCATTTGTGTTGCAAACAATAAGCTAGCGATGAAACGACTTTCCGAGAAAATGACACGTCAAACCAAAGCACGTTTTACAGCAGGCGGCCGTTTGTCATGAACGGCCGCCCGATGGGGCTTCAGTATCCAGCTTAAAGCGTTGCTGGAACGTTGACTGCGCCAATCTGACCGCGAATCTCTCCACCTGTGAAGGCTGCGCTGTGCGCATTGAAATACAGGCCGCCTTGCTTAAAGGCCTTGAACTGGTCGGCCGTGAACGTGGTTCCTACGGGCACAGAAAACACGTTGGCGCTGGTCATGGTCATCGGGATGATGACAGCCCCATTGGCACCAGATGCGCCGAGGTGAATATGACCCGCCGTGGCGGTCATGCCAGTCACGGTGAACGAGCCGCTAACGGCGCGAGTAACCGGATTGACGATCAAGGTACCTGTACCAGTCGCTGTCGATCCAGTTGGAATGGTCTCTTGGTCACCAGACATCGTGACCACACGCACATTTCGCCCAATTTGGCCACGGATTTCACCGCCAGCAAAGGTTGCTGAGTGTGCATTAAAGTACAGCGCGCCGCTGTTGAGCAAAGTCACTTGTGCATCGGTCAAGACTGTATCGGCCGCCGACACCCAAATACCGCTACTAGGTGCTGTCTGAGTCAGTGGAAACAAAACACTACCATTAATGCCCACCGTGCCGTTGTGGATGTGCGCAGCGGTCGCGGTCATTCCTGCCAAGGTCATTCGCGCCGAGAACTTCTTGGTCAGCGGGTCAAAGCTGAAAAAGCCGTTACCAGTAGCTGTAGAGCTGTTAAAGGGAACTTCCTGCGCGCTCGTCAGTTGGGCATTGGAGATTTCGCGGCCAATCTGACCACGGACTTCACCGCCAGTATTTTCAGGAGTATGCGCGTTGAAATACAGCCCTCCCATCGCGAAGGCATCGGCTTGCGCCTGTGTGAGGGTGATGCCTGCTGGCACAGTCCAGCTACCACTGCCAGGTGCAGATTCGGTCAACCCGACAATGACAGCACCATTCGCGCCCGCTACGCCTTGGTGAATGTGCGCTGCCGTGGCGGTCAAGCCATTGATGCTCATGCTGCCAGTGAGTGCGTTCGATGGCACACTAAGGGTTAGTGTGCCAGTGCCTACACCGCCCGTCACAGTCGGCGTTAGCTCCTGATCTCCCGACAGGTTAGCTGCCAAAGTCACGCTGGTCACAACAGGCTGCGAGCTCTCGTCGTCGCATGCCATCAAGGTCAGCGACATTAGCACTACGGCTGGTAAACCCAGCATACGGGTCATTTTGAAAGTCTTGGGATGGTTCATTATTCTAATACTCCTTGTGCAGCACTACGGGTAAGAATTTACCTGATGAAGCAAAGTGTCGCACATTAAATCATGCAAAACCAACACATATTCGTTGTTTCTCAAGCAGAATCTGGCTATCCCAGCAAACGTAGTCCGTATGCTAATACGGAACTATCATCCGCCAACCCACTGCCTTTTGCCTTACACTCTTGCAAATCCCGTATTAACATACGGGCTACTGTCTCTATAAGATAAACAACAATTAACGACCCAACTGACGAATCACACGCACTAAGGCCGCTTTTTGCTCCTCACTTAAACTTTTTTCGTACGAGGGCATAATGCGTGGCCCTTGATTAATACGCTCTAAAATCCGTGCATCACTCGTTTTTTGCTGCCATGCTGGATTCTTAAAACTACGGGCAAAATATAAATAACCACGAAAATTATCGGCATGACCTGTTTCACCATGACACTTTGCACAGGTTTCTTGATACAGCTTATAACCCTCTACCGCTGCTTGTGCTGAACCTATACCCATCGTTAAACATACGCCCAACATCAGTTGGCTGATTGTCAATTTCATCTTTTTATTATCCTGTCAGTTACGGAGCTATTATTTTACGGTGCTTCGCGCACCACTAATAGGCGAATTTCGGTCATATCTTCAATGGCGTAACGAATACCTTCTCGCCCCAAACCACTGTCTTTGACACCACCATAAGGCATATGGTCAACACGCCAAGACGGTACATCACCAATGACGACACCACCCACTTCCAGTGTATCCCATGCCTTGTGCGCTTTGTACAAATCACGGGTAAATATCCCTGCTTGCAAACCAAATCGACTGTTATTGACTTGCGCTAGTGCTTCATCAAAATCATTAAAACTCGATAAAATAGCGACAGGGCCAAAGGCTTCTTCGCTACATAAGGCGGCTGTTTGTGGCACATTATCTAGCAAGGTAGCTGCCAACATCGCGCCTGCACGCTGACCGCCACATAATAACGTCGCGCCTTGGTGAATGGCCTCATCAATCCACCCCTGTAAACGCTGCGCTTCTTTGACCGAAATCATTGGCCCAATAAAAGTGTTTTCGTCTTGAGGATTGCCCATGACTAGCATTTGCGTAGCGGCAATTAATTTCGCTTTCACGACATCATAAATGCTGGCATGAATCAAAATGCGTTGCACACTAATACAACTTTGACCTGATTGATAAAACGCACCAAATACTAATCGCTGCACCGCATCGTCAATATGGGCATCGGCATCAACAATACAGGCGGCATTGCCACCTAATTCTAAGGTGACTTTTTTCTTGCCTGCTTTGGCTTTTAATTGCCAACCGACTTCGGGTGAACCTGTAAAGCTTAATAACTTCAAACGTTCGTCAGTGGTAAATAAATCCGCGCCATCTCGCGCACAGGGCAATATCGAAAACGCACCTATAGGCAATGCTGTTTCCGCTAATACTTCGCCAATAATTAATGCGCCAATAGGGGTAAAGCTGGCAGGTTTAAGAATAAAGGGGCAACCTGCGGCAATGGCAGGCGCGACTTTATGGGCGGCTAAATTTAGGGGAAAATTAAACGGACTGATAAACGAACAGGCACCAATCGGCACCCGTTTGGTCATACCACGATAACCTTTAGCGCGTGGACTAATATCTAAGCTCAGGGTTTCGCCATAAATACGGGTGCATTCTTCGGAAGCAATTCTAAACGTATCAATTAAACGCGTGACTTCTCCCCGCGCATCTTTAATCGGTTTGCCTGCTTCAATACAGAGACTTTGTGCCAACTCTTCGGCACGCTCACGAAAACGCAGCACACAATGGTCTAGCACTTGTTGACGTTCATAGGCGGCCATTTTTGCCATCGGTGCTTGCGCTTGCACCGCAGCGGCAATGGCTTGGTCTATGACGGTTGCATCGGCTAAGGCCACACGCGTGGCTATTTCACCTGAATATTTATCGGTAACGATTAAATCTTGATTGGCATAAATGGCTTGATTGGCAAGATAATAGGGATAAACGGCTTTAAGCATGATGGTTATTTTTTCCTATGCGGATATTGTTATTTTTTCTAATGCTTGGCGAATAGATTCAGGAATCGGCACAGATTTATTACTTTGACGACGCACAAAAACATGAACAAAATGACCATCCGCTACGGCCAACTCCTCGCCTTCCTTAAAAATAGCCATGCCATATTCTACCGAAGAAGTTCCTAAGCGATTGACACGTAAACCTGCACAGATTTTGTCGGGAAAGGCAATTGGCGCAAAATAATGACAGCCTGAGTTCACGACAAAACCGACAATCTCGGCTTGATGAATATCTAACTGCCCTTGCTCAATCAGATAGACATTGGCCACCGTGTCAAAATAGGCATAATACGTGACATTATTCACATGGCCATAAATATCGTTATCGTTCCAGCGTGTGGTAATGGGCGCAAAATAGCGGTAATCACTGCGTAAGCTAGGTTGAGGCTTGGACATCATTCAGCCTTTGTTATTAGAAGTCGCGGTTAAAACCGCTCATACCGTAAGAGCGGTTTTAACCGCGACAAAACCCAATAAAAGCCATTTAACTAATACGCGGCCTGATAAATCGCTAAAGCATTAGCTTCTGTCAACATACGCGGATTATTTATCAATAGCCGTTGTTGCAACAGCGCATCTTTCGCCAACATCGGTAAGTCGCGCTCAGGCACATTGACCTGCCGTAAAGTGGTCGGTAGTTTGACCGCGTTAATTAATGTTTGCATCACTTCAATAAAATACTCAGCCAAGGTAATGGGTTTAGCACGCGCATACGGATTAATCACGTTTGCTAACTCAGCATAGGCTTGGATCGCTTCAGGTAGATTAAAACGCAGGACGTGCGGCAAAACCAAGGAGTTACTTAAACCATGAGAGATATGGTAATGGCCGCCTAAAGGGTACGCTAACGCGTGTACAGCAGCGACAGGGGCATTGGCAAACGCCTGCCCTGCCAACATCGCGCCATATAACATCGCGCTACGTGCCACCATGTTATGGCCATCCTCAACAGCAGTGACAATATGTTTCGATAACAAACGCAAGGCATCACACGCCAATAAATCAGAATAGGGATTTTTTTTCAGTTTACTGGTATAGGCTTCAATGGCATGCACCATGGCATCTATACCAGTGGCTGCGGTGACGTGAGGGGGTAAACCCACGGTGAGTTCGGCATCTAATAAGGCAACATCGGCAATTAATAACGGCGAGACAATCCCCTGCTTAGTGGTTTCGCCTGTGGTAATAATGGCAATCGGGGTAACTTCTGAGCCTGTTCCTGCCGTTGTTGGAATTTGAATTAACGGCAACCGTGTGCCTCTGGCATTGCCCACGCCATACACCTGTTGTAAGTTTTGTGTCGACTTCGTTAATAACGCAATCACTTTGGCAACATCCATCGAACTACCACCACCCAAACCAATAACCCCATCTATCTGATGGTCACGGGCAAAAGCAATAGCGCACTCAACTACCGCCTCTGAAGGGTCAGCAACCACATCGGTATAAACGACACTGGCAATACCCGTTGCCGTTAAACTAGCCAATGCTGGCTCTATCATTCCCGACTGCACAATACCTGCATCGGTGACAATTAACGCGCGCGTAATAGCCAACGACTTCGCAACAGTACCCAATTGTCGATGGCAACACCCTAATTCATTAATAATTGTTTTAACCGTACTAAATGTAAAATCCTGCATTTTTTACTCCTGCTAACAGTTTTATTTTTATCGGTTGTAAGCACACTAGCGTGAAAGTTTACCATTTGTGGTGAGCCTGCGAACCACTGCCAAGAATACTTCGACAGGCTCAGTACGAACGGAGCAACAAAAAATGCAAGTATTAGTGCTTAATACGAAAAATATCAGTTCAAGGATAGCAGAGTAGCCATATAAAAAAAGGGACTTATGTAGTCCCTTTTCTTCAGATTGTTGTTGAGATCAGGACTTACGCATCGCACCGCGATTAGCGC
>JBKJUH010000409.1:0-9312 GCA_046590075.1 Agitococcus sp. | reverse complement strand
CATCGCTAGAATCTTGTCTCATGCCACCTAAAAAAGATGTGTAGATATCTATGGTTAAGAGAGAGGAGGAAATGAATAGTTAACGGCGCATATCTTCAGGTAAATGTGGGGCAATGGTGGTAACTAAAGCTTTCATCACGCGAATATTGCCTGCAATGATGTTGCCCGTTTTTAAGTAATCATGGCCGCCAGCCATATCACAGACAAAACCACCTGCTTCACGAATCAATAAATCGCCTGCGGCCATATCCCAAGGCGATAAGCCCAGTTCAAAAAAGCCATCTAAACGGCCAGCAGCAACATAAGCTAAGTCTAAAGAGGCTGCACCTGCACGACGAATCCCTGCCGTTGTTAAAGCAACTGCTTTAAAAGCACTTAAATAGGAATCTAAATAACGGTGTTGGTCTGGACGGAAGGGGAAACCTGTACCAATCAATGCGCCCTCTAAACCGCGACGTTCAGTCACACGCAAACGACGACCATTTAAGGTTGTACCCGAACCCCGACTGGCACTAAAACATTCTTCGTTGATAGGGTCATAAACAACCGCATGTTCAGTTACGCCTTTATATTGCACGGCAATACTCACGGCAAATTGCGGAAAGCCATGAATAAAGTTGGTTGTGCCATCTAATGGGTCAATAATCCACACCCATTCTTTGCCTTCGCCTTTGCCTTCAATAAAGCCTGTTTCTTCGCCTTGAAAGCTATGAATTGGATAAGCTTTACGCAAATTTTCAATGACAACACGTTCAGCGTCTTTATCCACACGGGTCACAAAGTCGTTAACGCCTTTTGCCTCGACTTCAATATCAATGAATTGGAGTTGTTGGGCGGCTTTAGCGATGAGTTCGCCTGCCTGTTTGGCGGCACGAACTGCCATTGTGAGCATCGGTTGCATGAATACAGACTCTTAAAGAACAAAAAGGGCGGCATATTATAGCAGAGAGTTGGTGCTTAATTTGCTAACATTACAGCAAGTCTTTAGCTGTTGATTGAAAATTATGTTTAGCAATATCCGCATCGTCCTCGTTAATACCAGTTTATCGGCCAATATTGGCTCTGCCGCGCGCGCAATGAAAACCATGGGCTTACGGCAATTAGTGCTGGTTGACCCTAGAATCTTCCCCAGTAGCGAAGCAACCGCTTTAGCCGCAGGTGCGTCGGATGTCTTGGCGAAAGCAAAAGTAGTCGCCACCTTAGAAGAAGCCATTGCCGATTGTGCCTTAGTGATTGGTGCGAGTGCGCGTACCCGCACCATTCCTTGGCCATTATTAGATGCGCGTGAAACAGGCGAGTTGGCGCGTTTAGAGTCTGAGCGTCATCCTGTGGCTATTGTCTTTGGTCGTGAAGATAGAGGCTTAACCAACGAAGAGTTACATCTGTGCCAATACCATGTTTCCATTCCGAGTGATGAAGAATATGGCGTGTTGAATGTGGCTTCGGCAGTACAAGTGATTGCCTATGAAGTACGGATGGCGCATCTCTTAGCGGAAAAAGGCGTAGTCAATGATCGAGCAATGCCGATTTCACACGCGCCTTGGGATGAAGATTTAGTGCCAAGCAGCGAAATGGAGCAGTTTTTTACGCATTTTGAAGGAGCATTGGTGGACTCTGGCTTTTTTAATCCTGCGAATCCCCGACAAATGCCCGCACGTATCAGACGGATGTTTAGCCGTTTGCGTTTAGATAGATTAGAGTATAACTTGTGGCGTGGTATTTTTAGTCGCATACAAGCAATGGCAGCCGAGTTGAAACAAAAGAGTAAATAACATGCACAGTGGCTATTATTTAACAGTAACAACACAATTATCAGTACGATGTTGTCTGACGATAGCAGATATGTGAGTGGCGGTTTTGTTGAAATATTAGGTGCTAACGATGAATTTTTCACTCTTAAAACAACTTCGTGAAGATGTGCAGTCAGTATTCGCTCGTGACCCAGCAGCGCGTAATACCTTAGAGGTCATTATTAATTACCCTGGTATTCATGCCATTGCCTTGCATCGGGTGGCGCATGGTTTGTGGCAGTCTGACTTAAAAGGCACAGCGCGTGCGGTTTCTACCTTGGGTCGTTTTTTGACGGGTATTGAAATTCATCCTGCCGCTAAAATTGGCCGTCGTTTTTTTATCGACCACGGCATGGGCGTAGTGATTGGGGAAACCGCAGAAATTGGTGATGATGTCACGCTTTATCATGGTGTAACGCTGGGTGGCACAACGTGGCAAAAAGGTAAACGTCATCCCACTTTAGAAGATGGTGTGGTTGTCGGTGCGGGTGCGAAAGTATTAGGGCCTTTTATTGTTGGCAAAGGCGCGAAAATTGGCTCGAATGCCGTTGTTACCAAAGCTTTACCTGCGGGGGCAACCGCAGTGGGAAATCCTGCACGAGTGATTCTTAAACAAGTGCTAGAAACTGCGCCCGATGAGCAATCACGCTTAGAGTTTGCCCAAAAAATTGGTTTCCAAGCCTATGCCGCTACGCCCGATTTACCAGACCCTGTGGTGGAAGCGTTACGTGTGTTATTAGACCACATGCAAGCCACCGATAAGCGTTTGGATAAAATGTGTGGGGCGTTAAAACGAGTGAATAAAGATTTTTGTGATGAACGGCCAGAGGCGTTAAAAGCAGAAGATTTAGCGGTGATGCAGGAGTCGTCGTCTTAGGATGATGTTCTTGATAGTGCTAGATACTCGATAGTTAGTGGGAATTTAACAATGAATGCTTTATATGAACAAGATATTATTGCGTGGGCAAATGAGCAAGCCTGTTTTATTCGTGCAGGACGTTTTGATTTACTGGATTTAGAACACATTGCCGAGGAGATTGAAGACGTGGGCAAAAGTGAAAAGCGCGAGTTAGTTAGTCGCATGGCAATTCTATTGTCGCACTTGCTCAAATGGCAATATCAGGCAGGCAGACGAGGTGCGAGTTGGCAGCGAACTATCAAAGAGCAGCGCAAAGAAATTGCCTATGATTTAAAAGAAACGCCAAGCCTAAAGCCCTTATTTAATGACGATGAGTGGAAAGACATGGTTTGGGGAAAAGCCGTTGGTATTGCTGCAAGCGAAACGGGTTTAGATTTATTTCCCGAGTTGTGCCCGTGGACACTTGAGCAAATATTAGATAGTAGTTTTTTGCCAGAAGTTTAATGTGTAAAAAGGGGGTGAGGTGAAAAGCACCTAAAAACAATCTCCGCTCAGCCATGTATTTTTCTGCTCAAATTGTGCTACAACAATTGTCATCTTGGGACTTACGCGGTTATCGCTTATTTGTTCACATTTCAGTCGCTTTAGGCGGCTTTATATTCACAAAACGCGCTAATCGCGGTGCGTAAGTCCTGATCTTCGTTTTAGCCAATTGAGTCACCATAATAATGAATACATCAACCAATCCCAGCGCACTGTCGTCTTTATTTCCTGTTCGCGAAGCCGACCCTCAACATATTCAAGACGTTTTTGCTGCCCAACAAGAAACTGCTATTCGCTGGCGCGAGTCCACCGCCAGTGACCGTATTGTCCGAATTAAAAAACTGCGTGAAGCACTATTAGAGAATCGAGATGCCCTCTACGAAGCCTTTAGCAAAGACTATCGCAAACCCTCGGCAGAAGTAGATGTTACCGAATTCATGCCCGTTTTAGACGAGATGCGTCACGCCATTGGTGATCTGAAAGGCTGGATGAAGCCGCAGCGAGTATGGCCAACGAGCCTAATGATTGCCACGCAAGCCTTTATCCATTACCAACCGCGTGGACGCGTGTTGATTATTGCGCCATGGAATTATCCCCTGAATTTATGTTTTGGCCCGTTGGTATCGGCATTGGCGGCAGGAAATACCGCCATTATTAAACCCTCAGAAATGATGCCCCATGTGTCAGCAGTCATGGCACGTATTATTAGTGATGTATTCCCCGAACAAGAAGTGGCGTTATTTGAAGGCAGTTTGCCCACGGCGGAAAAGTTGCTCAGTTTGCCTTTTGACCATATCTTTTTTACGGGTTCGCCAGCAGTGGGTAAAGTGGTGATGACGGCAGCGGCTAAACATCTCACCAGTGTCACTTTAGAGTTAGGTGGTAAATCACCCACCATCGTTGATGAAACTGCCAATTTGCGCGTGGCTGCCGAAACCTTAATGTGGGGGAAATTCCTCAATGGAGGTCAAACCTGTGTTGCGCCGGATTATTTATATGTCCATGAATCGGTGAAAAACGCATTTATTAATGAATGTAAAATTGTCCTGAGTGCGCGTTATGGCCAAAGTGCCGAACAGCAAAAATCTAGCCAAGACTTAACGCGTATGGTCAATCAACGCCATACGCAACGTGTTGCCGCACTGATGGCGGATGCAGTCAAAGCAGGCGCGCAAATCGTTATGGGTGGCGAGGTGGATGTTGAACAATGTTATGTTGCGCCAACCTTGTTGGATAACGTACCTGCGACCGCTCGTATTATGGAAGAAGAAATTTTTGGCCCACTATTACCCATTATTGCTTACAGCAGTTTAGATGCGGTGATTGCCGATATTAATGCCAGTGCCAAGCCATTAGCATTGTATATGTGGAGTCAAAATCAAACTAATATTGATAATGTCATTAGCCGTACCAGTTCAGGCGGTGCGTGTGTTAATCATTGCTTAATGCAGTTTGTGCATGGCAATTTGCCGTTTGGTGGCGTTAATAATTCGGGTATTGGTAACTCACACGGCTATTTTGGTTTTAAGGCCTTTTCTCATGAGCGTGCAGTGGTGCGTGCGTCTAAGTTAATGTTGGTGCGGATGTTTTTCCCACCCTATGACGAAAGTCGTCGAAAAATGATTCGCATGACCGTTGATTCGATGCGTTTGCCGAAGTTGTAGGCTGTCATTCAATCGCCAAATTAATGGAAGCTATACCCTACTAATTTAGTCAACTATTATACTTGACTAAATCAGTAGGAATTAACTAAAATAGAGTTAAGTAAATAGTTTTTACAGGCGTGTGATCATGCGATTAACCACAAAAGGCCGTTATGCGGTTACCGCGATGTTGGATTTAGCGATCCATGCCCGTATCGAACCCGTCAGTTTAGGTGATATTTCTGAGCGTCAGTCTATCTCTATTTCGTACCTCGAGCAGTTGTTTGCCAAGCTCCGTAAAAACGGTTTGGTGTCCAGTGTTCGCGGGCCAGGTGGTGGTTATCAATTGGCGCGTCATGGGGCTGATATTTACATTGCCCAAATTATTGATGCCGTTGATGAACTGGTTGATGTCACTCGTTGTGCAGGGCACGGCGATTGTCAACAAGGGATGATGTGTCTTACCCATGAATTATGGACAGATTTAAGTCATCAGATTCATACGTTTCTTTCGGGTATTAGTCTGGATGAATTAGTGAATCGTCGCGAAGTACAAACCGTTGCTTTGCGTCAAAGCAATACTCAGCGATTAGGTGAAGTGTCTTCCCTATTTGTCCTTTAACCCAGCGCAAGCCAGGTCTTTATGAAACGCCAAATTTATCTCGATTATTCTGCAACTACGCCTGTTGATCCTCGTGTTGCCGCCAAAATGATGGAATGTCTGACCTTAGATGGCAATTTTGGTAATCCTGCGTCTCGTTCGCATGGTTATGGTTGGTTGGCTGAAGAAGCCGTTGAAACTGCCCGTCAACAAGTGGCTGATTTAGTTCATGCCGATCCGCGTGAAATCGTCTGGACTTCAGGTGCTACGGAATCCAATAACCTTGCTATTAAAGGCGCTGCGCACTTTTATCAAGGTAAAGGTAAGCACATTATCACCTCTAAAATTGAACATAAGGCGGTGTTAGATACCTGCCGTCAATTAGAACGTGAAGGTTTTGAAGTCACTTATTTAGACCCTATCCCAAAAACGGGCTTAATTACCGTGGCAATGGTTGAGGCAGCGATTCGTCCAGACACCATTGTCGTGTCGTTAATGCACGTCAATAATGAAATTGGCACAATTACCGATATTGCAGCGATGGGTGCGATGTTGCGTGCAAAAGGCATTATCTTTCATGTTGATGCCGCGCAATCGACAGGTAAAGTGCTGATTGACCTTGAAAATATGCCCGTGGACTTGATGAGTTTTTGTGCTCACAAAACTTACGGCCCTAAAGGTATTGGTGCGTTGTACGTGCGTCGTAAACCGCGTATTCGTTTAGAAGCACAAATACATGGTGGTGGCCATGAGCGTGGTTTCCGTTCAGGTACATTGCCAACTCATCAAATTGTCGGTATGGGTGAAAGTTTCCGTATTGCTAAAGAAGAAGGTTTGGCCGAGCAAGCGCACTTAAAAGTATTGCGTGATAAGTTGTGGAATGGTTTGTCTTCGCTAGAACAAGTGTTTTTGAATGGTGATGCCGAGCAGCGTATTGCAGGTAATATCAACATTAGCTTTAACTTTGTTGAAGGCGAGTCGTTGATTATGGCCTTAAAAGATTTGGCGGTATCGTCAGGTTCAGCGTGTACATCGGCCAGTTTAGAGCCTTCGTATGTATTGCGCGCCTTAGGTTTAACCGATGAATTGGCACATAGCTCCATCCGTTTTACCATTGGCCGTTTTACCACCGAAGATGACATAGACTTTGTTATTCAGCACGCGAAAAACGCAGTTAATAAACTACGCGATTTGTCGCCATTGTGGGATATGTACCAAGACGGTATCGACCTTTCTCAAGTGCAGTGGGCAGCTCATTAGTAGGTCAGGCTTTAGCCTGACAAGTTTCATCTTACATCAATTTAAGTATTGTCGAACTAAAGTTCGACCTACAAAGAGGATACGATCATGGCTTACAGTGAAAAAGTGATTGATCACTACGAAAACCCACGCAATGTTGGCAAACTCGACACAGACGATACCCATGTGGGTACAGGTATGGTCGGTGCGCCAGCGTGTGGTGATGTCATGCGCTTACAAATTCGCGTCAATGATAGTGGCGTGATTGAAGATGCGCGCTTCAAGACTTATGGCTGCGGTTCTGCGATTGCCTCCAGTTCTTTAGTCACCGAATGGTTAAAAGGCAAAACCCTAGACCAAGCACAAACCATTAAAAACTCAGACATCGCCGAAGAATTAGCATTGCCGCCCGTCAAAATCCACTGTTCGGTATTGGCAGAAGACGCGATTAAAGCCGCTATCGAAGATTATCGGCAAAAGCAAGGGGTGTAATCGTGGCAATGACTTTAACGCCAGCGGCAGCAACGCATGTGGCAGGCTTTCTCGCTAATCGCGGTAAAGGTGACGGTGTGCGTGTTGCCGTCAAAACTTCGGGCTGTTCGGGTTTGGCTTATGTGCTTGAATTTGTTGATGGTGCAGATACTGCCGACCAAGTATTTGAATCTCATGGTGTCAAAATCTATGTAGACCCCAAGAGTTTGGTTTATTTAGACGGCACACAAATGGATTTTGTCAAAGAAGGGCTAAACGAAGGCTTTAAATTCACTAACCCTAATCAAAAAGGGGAGTGTGGATGCGGGGAATCGTTTACTATTTAGCTCTTTCTTAATGTTTTTTGTCCTAAATCCAATCATTTAGGGCTGAAACATTCTTTTTGTGTAGCCGAGGCGATTCATTGTGAACGTGCATGATAACTATTTTGTTTTATTTGGTCTGCCCACAGGCTTTCATCTGAACAAAGACGCTTTAGCGAGTCGTTATCGTGAGCTGCAACGGCAATATCACCCTGATCGTTTTGCCCATCATCCCGAAGAACAATTAAAGGCGGTGCAATGGTCTTCACGGCTTAATACTGCCTATGAAGCATTAAATACGCCTGTTGGTCGTGCGAGTTATTTATTGGAATTGGCAGACCATCCCATTTCGCTCAATACCAGTATTGCTGATACTGACTTTCTAATGAGTCAACTGGAATTGCGTGAGCAGTTAGACGAAGCAGAAAGTGCCGAACAGCTAGTCAGTTTAGGCTTGGAAGTAGAAGAGTGGCTAGAAAGTTTAGCGCGTGAATTTGTTATTGATTATGAAGAAGAAGATTGGCTAGAAGCCAAAGACACCGTTCGCAAAATGCACTTTATGGCCAATTTTTTGAAAGATATTCGTCATCGTGAAGACAAAATGGAAGATGACTATGACGACGAAGACGATTTAGATTAAACCCCGTCTACATTGAAAGCAGTAGTTTGACTTTCCGTTCGTGGTGAGCCTGTCGAACCACTAGCATAAAGCACTTCGACAGGCTCAGCGCGAACGGTACTCTAAAAGACTAAGTGTTTCTAAAACGACGCCGTTTAACTAATTTTTATTTATTTTTGATTGCCCTCCTACTATGGCTCTACTGCAAATCGCTGAACCCGGCCAAGCACAAGCTCCACACCAACATCGTTTAGCGGTGGGCATTGACTTAGGCACGACCAATTCTTTAGTCGCATCCGTCCGTTCTGGCCAAGCGTCAACCTTAGCCAATGAACTGGGCGAACATTTATTGCCTTCCGTCGTTCGTTATTTAGAGGCAGGCGAAAAAACGGTTGGTAAAACAGCAAAAGACGCAGCCATTCAAGATCCACATAACACGATTATTTCGGTCAAACGCTTAATGGGGCGTGGCCTCAACGACATTAAACAATTAGGCTCAGAATTACCCTATCACTTTCGGGCCACCGAGACGGGAATGCCTGCTTTTGTCACCGTGCAAGGCGATAAAACGCCCGTTGAAGTGTCTGCCGATATTCTAGCCGTCCTCAAACAACGTGCCGAAGCAACCTTAGGTGGCGAATTAAAAGGCGCAGTCATTACTGTGCCAGCGTATTTTGATGAAGCACAACGGCAAGCCACGCGTGATGCCGCCACCTTATCGGGGTTAACGGTATTACGTTTACTGAGCGAACCAACCGCCGCCGCCGTCGCTTATGGTTTAGATAATGGCGCAGAAGGTGTACACGCGATTTTTGATTTAGGTGGCGGTACTTTTGATATTTCCTTGTTACGTTTACATCGTGGTGTTTTTGAAGTTTTAGCCACAGGTGGCGATGCCGCTTTAGGCGGTGATGATTTCGATCGTGCCGTTGCCTTATGGATGATGAAACAACTCAGTTTAGAAAACCCCAATGCCGCTCAACAGCGAGAGTTAATGCAAATGGCTTGTGCTGCCAAAGAGCAATTAACGACTGTAGAAAGTGTGAGTTTAGCTTTCCATGATTGGCAAACCACATTTACGCGCCAACAATTTGATGACTTGATTGCGCCGCTAGTCGAAAAAACCTTACGCGCCTGTAAACGTGCTGTGCGTGATGCCAAACTCAAAACCAGCGATATTTTAGACGTGGTGATGGTGGGTGGTTCAACTCGTGTGCCATTAGT
>JBKJUH010000394.1:0-12298 GCA_046590075.1 Agitococcus sp. | reverse complement strand
GCAGGGATTACGCTCCAATAATTCATGGCGAATATCAAGAAGCTCGCTGAAAATAACCAACGCGAACGTTACTTATCTGCCGATGAATTACAGCGTTTACTAGCTGTTATGGACGACGTAAACCCTGAAACCTGTGAATCAAATCGAGCCACCGTTGCAGCCATTAAATTGCTGTTGTTGACGGGTACGCGCCGTGAAGAAGCATTGAACGCCAAATGGAACGATATTAACATTCAACAACGGACATGGCTTTTGCCTAAAACTAAAAGCGGCAAGCATCGCTATGTGCAGCTTAATGCGGCTGCAATAGCTCTACTCAACAGCATCACACCGTTGGAGGGGTGTGAGTATGTGTTTGTGAACCCTCGCACTAAAACACGCATTCACACGCCTGTAAAAGCATTCAAGCGTTTGCTTGAAAAAGCCAACATTGAAGACTTTCGGATTCACGATTTAAGGCATCATTTTGCTTCAACTGCGGTCAATAGTGGCGCAACGCTATATGTTGTACAACAGTTGTTAGGTCATGCTTCCAGTGTAACCACGCAACGCTATGCCCACTTAAAGAACGAAACCTTATTGGCTGCGTCTGAAGCCGTTGCCAGTGCTATGAGTCTATAGCACATTTACCACAAGGGCAATTCTGCCCTTTTTTTGCACCGTGACATGAGGCTCATCGGTGAACAACACGTATGAAAACTGAAAGAGAAAGACAACGCACAGAAAGACATTGAAAAGACAAATCTTAAATTACTATAGGTAACGATCATGCAAAAACATTCATACATACTGAGTCAAGCTGATTTTATTGTTGACCATATTACGCAACTGGACAGTGGTTGCACTTTGATTGAATCACCCACAGGCACAGGCAAAACAACCTTTGTCTTAGACCATCTCACTGGCTCACAAAAAGTATTGATGCTTGTGCCATTAGTGGTACAAGTCAGACAATTAAAAGAGCAATATAAAAAGCGTACTGACATCGTGTTTTTGTCAGGTACAGATAAAAGCACGACTAACACCCTCAAAGACCATCAGGACAAACACATTGTCGCTACCTATGATTTATGGCCTGCCCTAAAAAATAGTCTGAGTTTTAGTAATTACACCTTAGTCGTTGATGAAATCCACAAAATGTATTCAGCAGGGTCGTACCGTGCCGATGCCTTGAATCCTATTTTGGATACCCTCGCAAGCAAACGCACCTTTGCCAAAAAACTCATGTTAACGGCCACCTACACCGAGCCTTTGGCAGAATTAGCTAATTTATTGCCTGATAACTGGCTGACGGTGACACGAGCAACCCCTGTAGTCAAAACACTCAACATTAACGTTTATACAGAGTCATGGTCATATCATTGGTTGAAAGCAGTCATTGCACGGTTACATCAACGCACAGGCAAGCAAATTGTCTTTGTGCGTTTGAATTCTAATGCTCGGATGGAAAAGGCTATTTTATGCCTGAAAGACCTAGGATTTAAGACGCTTGCCATTAGTCGAAAAACCATCGGTCAAGAAGCGGTCAAAGATGTGGTTAATGACCAAATACTGCCGACAGGCTATGACGTGGTATTAACCACATCCATTTTTGATGAAGCGATTAACCTAAACAATGCTCATGCAGACATTGATTCTGTGCATATTGTAGATGCGTCGGCACACCCTGAAGAAATAGTGCAATTTATGGGGCGTTTACGTCAGGCAAATCCTCCTTTCTTTTTGCATATGAAGGAAAAAGAAGACTTCTTTGACACAACAACAACCCAAGAAATGCAGTCTTGTGCCAAGTCACTGAAATCAAAATATGCCACATTGAATAACTTCGCTCATGCTGCCAAACAGCTTGCTGTTGAGTTTGATGGGGAAATAGATACCCTAGAGATTTTCAAAGGCATTGATGTGGTCAACAATACGCTGCGTAATTTCTTGGATTGTTCTGTACTGACTAAAACAGACAACAGTGTGGAAGCCAATAAAGCAGGGATTTTGGCTTGTTGTTATAAGTCAGATATGTATCACACTTACCAACGCTATGACCGCGTGGAGCAACGACTTCAAACACTACTCCCCTCATTGTCTGTCATCAAAAATGTCTGCACTGAAAAACCCGAAGATTCATTAGATGCGCTAGTGGCTAAGGTAGAAGGTGAACAAATACTAGCTGCAGCAAAAGCCATCACCACAGTTTGCAAACGTATTAAAGCTGATTATCAATCCCAAAAAACCACACTCTACGCTTACGGTTGTGCCAAACAAAAAGCATTTGAAGATGGTCACTATCATGAAAATCCTTTTTGTCCTACAACCCACAAACTAGAGAATAAGTATTACCTACTCGCCGTTAAGCTGTGTACCCATTTAACGCATATTGCCGATATTAAGAAAGCACTGATAGCGGAAGACCATTTCAAAGTCATTGAGTTGTCTGAATCGTATCGTACCGATATGTTCAAAAATGAACTAAGACAGCAACTGCAACAACGGATTGCGCTAAAGAAACCCAAAGTCATGCCCACGGATGCTATTAAGTTGGTTGGCCTTGCCTTTAGAACCACGTGTAATAAGTTTCCTTTGCTTAAAAATGATACTGCTATTAAGGGTAAATATGGCATTTCTTTTAATCAGGGTAATCAGCAAATTAGGGTTGAAGCAAGTAAAGCCATGAATTTGATCGTGCAGATTGCCGATGTGGATGATGTCAATTCACATAAGCCTGACAGACGCTATTTGACCATCAAAGGCATTCATTGGAAAGGTTATCGCTTTTGCAATGCAACACGCAAAGCGGCATACCACACGAAAAAAATAGTGACCGTATGCCAAAAAATCGGCACTTTGGATGATGAATTCGTTTAAGTCCTGCACCTTGCAAGCTCTGCTCACCAGCGGAGCTTCATGGCATTTTCATGCACCCTCCCCTCAACAGGAGGGTTAAATATTATTCATTTTTTTGATGATATTTTTTATTATGCACGTTTTGAAAAAATCAATCATATTTAACCCTTACGGGCAGGGGGGGGGAATGAGGAAGCGGTGACAAAAAAAGTCACGGTGCTTAGTTTTCTGTGCAAGCAAGACAAAACACAAGGGGGAACTTTGCTTAATAAATCCCCCTTTGGCGGTGACTCCCCTTTCAGGTCATCGCTCAACAAGGTAAGTCATATTGTGGTGAATGTTTGTTGCAAGTGTCACGATATTCAGCACTGTGTGAGCCTCGTTAAAGTGGTGTCTTTTGTGGTGTTTAGACAAAGGATGACAATATCTATTCAGTGGTTTGGGTCGTGGTTATTTTGTGTAAAAAACAACATCCATACTTTTGAGTATGAATCAAAAATCACACGATTCGACAAAGTGTATTGACGGTGCATTTATGGTTCAGGTCTTAATGAATGTATTTTACCTTTTGCAATTTCGTATTGCAAAAATCCATACTATTGAAACGGTTAGTTATTTGGTGGTCTGGTCTGGTACGGTCTCTGGTACGCCTCTGGTTCATCAGCGAATTTTGGCACATTAAAACACTCATCATGTGACGTTGGTGCTTAGTTTTGATTGATGCAATGTGCAGAGTGTTTGTGCTTAGATTTTATTGATGGTGACTGCTGAGAGTTTATGGTGCTTAGCTATCCTTACTTCCTATCTTACTTCCAAGAAAAACCGTCTGGTCTCCTTGATTACTCTCACATAATGCCGTATTTTTGTGTGAATTCACTACCCTTTAGGCGTGCTTATGCTTAAAATATTCGCCCACCGCGACCGCGAGTTGGTTTGATTAGTGGATTCGTAATCAGTAGGTCGCAAGTTCGATTCTTGTTTTCGGCACCATAAGTTTATTTTCATGGCCAAAAAAGTTAAAAGCACATCTCCCCCCGAAGTAAAACCAACGGTGGAGTTGGCAAGTGCAGGTGTACGTTTAGCGGCAGTCCTCTACGATGGTTTATTGATTATTGCCATTAATGCCATTGTTGCCGCTATTCTGGTGGCTATTGCTACACCTGCGGATATCGCCGCCAAACATCAAGCTGTTGTTTTGCCCGATTGGTTTCGTCATTTTGTCTTGTTTCCTGCAATGGTGTTAATGACATGGTTATTTTATGGCTATTTTTGGCGTAAAAGTGGTCAAACATTGGGCATGCAAACTTGGCGGTTAAAAGTCATCAAGCCTAATGGTCAATTATTGTCTTGGAGCGATGCCTTCGGTCGTTGTGCGGCGGCGATGATGTTACCGACGATTTGTGGTTTAGCGGCTAATGTGCTTTACAACAACAGTGGTGCGTTTGCGTTAAGTTTGGTTTTTGGTTTTGTCGGTAATTATTTATGGGCGTGGATTAATGGTCGCAACTTGGCATGGCACGACCAACTCTCAGCCACCGTTGTTATTCGCGTGCCTGTTGACCCTCGTCTGAAACGTGGGGTTTTGGGGTGGTTTTCTAAGGAGGAAGATTAGAACCCACCATATGAGAACATAAGTTCGGGTTAATAGCGGCTTAATAGGCTTATATTTGCCCTAAAACCATCAACTCACCCTCACTCTAACTCTCTCCCTTAATAGGGAGAGAGGATTTAGCCCCCTCTCCCTATTGAGGGAGAGGGCTGGGGTGAGGGTAAAAAATGCACACTGAGCGGAGTCGAAGGGGGAAACCTAAATTCCCGCTTTCCAGCCATTTACTAAAGGATAACGGCGGTCACGACCAAAACCTCGTTGGGTAATGCGAGGGCCAATGGCCGCTTGCCGACGCTTATACTCGTTAACATCCACCATACGAATGACTCGATAGACGGTGTCACGGTCAAAGCCTTGACTAATAATCGCTTCGGCACTCATATCTTGCTCAATATACAATGCCAACAGCGCATCTAAGACGGCATAAGGCGGCAAACTGTCTTCGTCTTTTTGGTCGGGGGCTAGCTCAGCAGACGGTGGGCGGTCAATGACGCGTTGCGGAATAACTGGGCTAGCACTGAGCGAGTTTCGATATTCAGCCAAGCGAAATACTAAGGTCTTAGGCACATCTTTTAAGACATCAAAACCGCCTGCCATATCGCCGTACAAGGTCGCATAACCGACTGCCATTTCTGATTTATTACCCGTCGTCAGTACTAACCAACCTTTTTTATTGGATAACGCCATCAGCAACACACCGCGCGCACGCGCTTGTAAGTTTTCTTCGGTTTTATCGCGCACTAAGCCCAAAAAAGCAGGGGCTAATTGAACCTGTAACGACTCAACCACAGGTGCAATGTCAATAATCGAATAATTAACGCCCAATGTTGTTGCTTCTTCTGCCGCATCCTCCAAGCTCATTTGTGAGGTGTAATGAAACGGCATCATCACTGCGTTCACGTGTTCTGCACCTAAAGCATCGACGGCAATCGCCAGCACTAATCCTGAATCAATGCCTCCCGACAAGCCTAACACCACGCCCTGAAAGCCACTTTTAGTGACGTAGTCTTTGACACCTAGCACTAATGCTTGATAAACCGCCGCTTCAACGCTAAGGGCAGGTGCGCGGTTTTGAGTCAGAAATTGTTTCGTCACGCTATCAAAATCCACAATAGCTAAGTGTTCAGTAAATAACTCACATTCAAGTGCCACTGCCCCCGTCGCATTAATGGCCAATGAACCACCATCAAATACCAACTCATCTTGGCCGCCAATTAAATTGACATAGGCAATGGCTACTTGATGGTCACGCGCACGTTGCTGCACAGTACTTAGGCGTTCGGCTTGTTTATTAATATGAAAGGGCGAGGCATTAAGATTTAAGATCAGCTCAGCACCTTGATTTTTGGCGGCCGCTACAGGTTCATCATGCCAAATATCTTCACAAATTGTTAAGGCAATGGTGGTATTTTTAAACTGGAATAAGGCGGATTCGTGTCCTTCGGCAAAATAACGCTTTTCATCAAAGACTTGATAGTTCGGCAGTTTTTGTTTGGCATACTCCACTAAACACTGACCGTTTAGCCAAGCACCTGCCATGTTATACAACTGACCCAAGATCATTTTTGGATAACCTAGCACTAAAATTATATCTTTAATGTCTGCTAGACTCGCCAACGCGTCGTTAATTCTAGGCGTTAAACTAGGGCGAAATAATAAATCTTCCGGGGGATATCCTGTTAAACATAGTTCAGGAAAAACGACAATATCACAGCGTGCTGCTTTGGCTTGCTGCGCTAATAAGCGGATTTTCTGGGCGTTTTCGGCAATGCCACCCACTAAAAAGTTATTCTGAGCTAACGCAATTCGCAAAGTCATGTCTATTCCCAGCTTACAACAGAAACGGCATAGGATAGACTAGGATAGCTTTCTAAAACAGTCTAAGGTTAGGGTGAAACGATGGGTACTGTACTTCGCTTGTTAATTATTGGCGCAATTATTTGGTTTATTTACTCGATGATTCGTCGCACGTTAATATCGCAACAACCGACCAACACCGTCACAAATGCCCCACTGATGCACCAGTGCGCGCACTGTGGGGTGCATATTCCTGAAGGCGAAAGCACGCAATCTCAGGGCAAGTTTTTTTGCACTGAAGTGCATCGCGACCTTTATTTACAACAAAAACCATGACACCTTTTAACATTACCGAGCAATCAGAAAGCCACGACGATTGGCGTTTATTACGCGTTTACGTTTATTATCGTTTGGTACTGGCCGCTTTATTGGTGGCGTTATTTACTATTTCTCCCGCATCGCCATTATTAGGCGCAAGTAATCCCGAGTTGTTTTTAGCCGCCAGTTTGGGCTATTTATTTCTTACTGTTCTTAGTTTAATTCTTAATAAAAAATTTCAATCTCAACCACGGCTGCAAGCTTTTTTCTTTATTTTAATTGATATTTTAGCCATTACCTTAATTATGCACGCCAATGCGGGCCCTAGTGTGCAATTGAGTATGCTTTATTTAGTGATGGTTGCGGCTGGTAATATATTACTGCCAGGCAAACAAGGCT
The DNA here is from genome assembly GCA_046590075.1 of Agitococcus sp. Lineage (GTDB taxonomy): Bacteria > Pseudomonadota > Gammaproteobacteria > Pseudomonadales > Moraxellaceae > Agitococcus. The sequence goes on along the minus strand of JBKJUH010000394.1, from coordinate 5,337 downwards.
CAATGATTGCTGCCATTGCTGCCATTGCTGTGTTATATGAGCAGTTTTATTTTATTTTAACGACCACAGAAAATATTAGCCGTGAAAGTTTAGGTCAGGCCTCGTTATTAGGCTTAAGTTTTTTTGCCGTTGCGTTATTTAGTCAATTAATTAGCCATCGTTTTCGGCAAATGGAAGCACTGGCACAACAACGCTCGATTGAAGTCAAAAACTTACAAAAACTTAATGAACAGATTATTGACCGTATGCATACAGGCATTATTGTTGTTAATCATGAGCGTCAATTACTATTACTGAATGCCGCCACTAAACAGTTATTAGGTACGGATGATTTTTTTATTGGCACCGCCTTAAAAGACATATCCAACATTATTGACGCAGGCTTATTAGCGTGGCGACAAAATTTAATGATGCGGCCATTAACGTTCAAAAATCATCCAGGTTATCCTGAGGTGCATGTTTCTTATATGAAACTGGGTATGAGTAATCCACTCCCCGATATTCTGATTTTTTTAGAAAATACTGCACAAATGACGCAAAAAGCCCAGCAGTTAAAACTCGCTTCGTTGGGAAGGCTCACTGCGAGTATCGCCCATGAAATTCGCAATCCCTTAGGCGCAATTAGCCACGCGTCACAATTACTCATTGAATCTGACAATTTAGTTGGTGCAGATAAACGCTTATTAACGATTATTGAGCAACATTGTATTCGCGTAAATAGTATTGTCGAGAAGGTACTGCAACTGTCGCGCAGACAAAAATCATCCCCTCAACTGTTGCCGTTATTATCATGGCTACAGGATTTTATTACCGAATATTTATCGGCATCGACGCATAAACAAATCACCCTACAATCAACTGACGACGTTTCAATTCGATTTGACCCCGACCAACTCTATCAAGTCGTTAACAATATGGTGACGAACGGCCTTTATTACAGTCAAAAACACAACAATGATGCCGTGCGCATTATTATTGGCATTGATGACATTAGTGCTTTACCTTATATTGAAGTCTATGACTTTGGCCCTGGTGTGGCACCAGAACAACAAAAACACTTATTTGAACCTTTTTATACCACCGAAAAAACAGGTACAGGTTTAGGCTTGTATTTATCGCGTGAGTTATGCGAAGCCAATCAAGCACATTTAGATTATTTACCTCAAGAACAGGGTGCTTGTTTTAGAGTGACTTTTTCTCATCCTAATCGGTTAATTTAATCCCATGAAAACACTGGCACTTATTATTGATGATGAACCCGATATTCGCGAATTACTCGAAATTACCCTTGAGCGTATGGATATAGAATGTCGAAGTGCCGACTGCGTCGGTAGCGCGTTGGCATTACTCAAAAAAGAAACTTTTCAATTATGCTTAACGGATATGCACTTACCTGATGGTAGCGGCCTAGAAATTGTGCAAACCATTCAAAAACTGTATCCACAAACCCCTGTCGCGGTGATTACTGCTTATGGCAGTATGGAAATGGCTATTACCGCCCTAAAATCGGGGGCATTTGATGTGGTTTCTAAACCCGTAGAACTCAGTCGTTTACGCGACTTAATCCGTAATGCCATTAAACTCTCCCAACCTGCACCCGTGAAAGCCGAGGAAGATAGTCGTTTGCTCGGACAATCGGCAGCGATGATGGAATTGAAAGAAACCATTCGTAAATTAGCGCGTAGCCAAGCACCCGTGTATATCAGCGGCGAATCGGGAACAGGTAAAGAAGTGGTAGCGCGACTGATTCACGACTTTGGCGCGCGTGCCGAAAAACCGTTTATTCCCGTCAATTGTGGGGCTATTCCCTCTGAACTGATGGAAAGTGAGTTTTTTGGCCATAAAAAAGGCAGCTTTACGGGTGCAACGGAAGACAAACAAGGCTTATTTCAAGCCGCTCATGAAGGCACATTATTTTTAGATGAAGTCGCCGACTTACCCTTGTCGATGCAAGTCAAATTATTACGCGCCATTCAAGAAAAAACCATTCGTCCGATTGGTCACGCCAAAGAAATAGCCGTTAATGTGCGCTTACTCAGTGCCACCCATAAAGACTTAGCTGCTGAAGTCGCCAATGGCCGTTTTCGTCAAGATTTATTTTATCGTATCAACGTCATTCAAGCGCGGATTCCACCGTTACGCGACCGTGGTGATGATATTATTTATCTTGCCACTAATTTTTTGACTAAACTCAGTGCCGATTGGGGTATTACTCAACCCAAACTGAGTCTGTCAGCACAAACTGCGCTCAAGCGTTACGCTTTTCCGGGCAATGTGCGAGAGTTGCAAAATACTCTTGAACGGGCATTAACCCTGTGTGAAGGCCAAGAAATATTGCCTGAGCATTTACAGTTACCTTCCGCATCGTCAACGCAAATTTCTTCGGCTAATTTACCGTCTTTTAATGCCAACTCTAGCACTGACTCGCTTGAGGACTACCTCGTTAATATCGAGAAAAACTTAATTGTTAAGGCACTGGACGACACGCGTTGGAATCGTACTGCTGCCGCCAAAAAACTCGGTATGAGCTTTCGTTCACTGCGTTATCGGCTGAAAAAACTTGGTTTAGATGATGACAGCAACGACGACGACACAGACGATCAAAGCACCTGATAAGGCTCAGGATTAATACACGGTTGACGTTGCAATATTAAGTCCGCCAATAATTGTGCCGATGCAGGGGCCAACACTAAGCCATTACGAAACTGCCCTGCATTTACCCATACATTAGCAAACTGCGGCACACGACCAATAAAAGGAATGCCATTGGGTGAAGCGGGTCTTAACCCTGACCAATGACCTATAGGCGTATAATTGGCCAATAATGGCAATATACGTTTGGCAGATTGGGTTAATAACTGCAATGCTTCGTCTGTCGTCTGTTTATCAAACCCTGTATCCTCAACGGTAGAACCGCACAAGATATGGCCATCTTGTCGAGGAATTAAATAATGGCCTTGATGCAAGACAATGTGCGCCAATTGTTGGGTTGGTAGTTTATATAAAATCATTTGCCCTTTGATGGGTTTCACGGGCATGGCAATCGCCAAAGACGCTAATAATTGTCCTGTCCATGCGCCTGCAGTAACCACAAAAGCATCAGCTTGATATTTTTTGCCGTCACTGGTTTCTAATGCCGCCATGCAATCATGCTTTGTATGCCAGCGAAGCACGTCTGCTTGCTTGATATATCTTACCCCAAGCGCTTCTACTGCTTGCACTAGTGCGCGTAATAAACGCGGATTGCGCACATTGGCAATGTGAGGCAACCACAAGCCACTATCAAAATCAGCCAGTAATGGCGATAACTGACGAATTTCTGTTGCCTGTAACTCGGATATTTGCTGCTGATATTGCTTAGCCCACACTAAGGCATCACGTTTATCTTTAGCCTCTAACATCAACATGCCACACGCATTTAATTCTACGTCAATGCCTGTGATGGCCCATAATTGTTGTGCCAAACGTGGGTATTCTGCTTGGGCAAGTTGGGACAGTGCAGTAACCGCAGGTGGGTAACGCCACGGATACATGGGTGAAACTATACCGCCACCCGCCCATGAAGCCTCTAATGCGCCACTGTTTTTTTCGAGAATAGTCACTTTGCAGTGGGCTTGTGCCAGTACCAAAGCACTGAGCAAACCCATCACCCCACCACCGACAATAACAATCTCCATTTATCTTGACTCACCTAAATAATTAGTTAGAATGCTGGCGTCACTCGCACTTTTAGGACTTACGCGATGCGATGCGTAAGTCCTGACAATATAAGGATATTATATGCGCTCTTCGCACGGTTTTACGCTCATTGAACTGCTATCTGTTACGGTCATTCTTGCCATACTTGCTAGTATTGCCACACCTTATTGCTATACCCTACATAAACGTCTAGAAGCACGAATAGTGACTGCTACGCTCCAAGAGTTAATTCACGCTAGTCGTAACTATGCCCTAAATAGCCACAAAGCACTTACTATCTGCGGCAGCAGTGACCGTGTTAATTGTAATGGCAATTGGACGGTAGGCGCGTTATTAATGGAGGATGCCAATCGTAATGGCTTACTCGATGGCAGCGATCAGATTTTAAAGTTTGAGGGTTTTGATTTAAGCCAAGCCAAACTGACTTGGCGTGGTTTTAGCGGTAATCGTGTGATTATTGAGAGTTTTGGCACGACCTTAGCCAGTAACGGCAGTTTCACCTATTGTCGGCTCGATGCCGACCCGCTCTACCGCCGTCAAGTAATTGTTAATCGCGCAGGCAGAGCCAGACCTTCTCGCGATGCCAACGGTGACGGCATTCATGAAAACAGCCAAGGCTCACCTATTGTCTGCCCTTAATATCAGTTTGACACAGTCCATGCTAAGCTGGAATCGCTCAAATCGCAGACACTAGCACTCGCTGGATTCCAGCACTTTCGTCCTAGGTTATCGAGTGCCAACATGCCATCACGCACTTGTTTGTTGATGGGGGTTGCTGTCACCGTCCAGCCATTTGCCGCTGCCGTTAAGCCAAGCGTATAATTTGCCGTACCTGTACTGGGAAAAGGCAGTGTAGTTGCCGATGATGTGCTTAAACCAATCGACTGAAATGTTGCGCCCGTATAGCTAAATTGGCGAGTTCTATATTGCTCCATTAAATTGGAAATTTGTGTCATTTCAACCTGTACGGCAGCTCGGTTATTACGAATGACATAACGTTGATAGTTTGGTACTGCTATTGCACCGATAATACCAACAATAAGAACCGTCACCATCAATTCTACCAACGTAAAGCCTTGACTCTTTTTAGACATTTCTAGCTCCAAAAAGCAAACGACACTTAAGTCGTTTGCTTTGCTATTGCAGTGGCTTTAATTCGCAGGGTTCCGCGTTTTTTCATGCCAGCGATGTATCGGCTTCAATCCCGCTGCATCAATGCCCGTAGGACGCAAGATATCATCATTGATGTTAGTACCTGTCACCAATACTTTTGTCACTTCCCCTGTATCAGGATTTTTAATCAGCAAGAACTGTGGCTCACCTGCAATCCCCATGGTTACGTTGTCTGTAACCCTTGTGGTTATGCCTGCATCACAAATATCACCGTACGGCATACACATACTGTATAACTTGCTGCGGCCAATCACAGGGCTGGTACACGAAGGCGTTCCTACCACTGTGGGTACATAAGTCGAGAAAATCAGGCGGCTCTTAAAAATAAAGGCACTGGCCATACTTTTTTCGCCACTGTCGGGTAAGTTCACATACCAACCTAATTTATTCGTCACATTCGCACCCGTTGCACTCGTTAAGCTCAAGGTCGCAAGGTTAGTGTCGGTAATGACTACCTGTAAACTT